>NZ_JBHXQZ010000171.1:0-6387 GCF_042717095.1 Streptomyces sp. NPDC058632
CGGCCGCACCGGCTGTGCGGCCGTCCGGCGCCTTTCGCGTTGCCTCGGTCAGACGGCCGCCTCCTCGGTCTCCACCGCGGTCGCCTCCTCCCGCACGGCGACTCCCCGCAGGGTCACCGCGGCCAGCGCCGCCCCCGCGACGAGGACCCCCGCTGCCGCGATCGCCGCAGTCTGCATGCCCTGGACGAACGCCTCCCGGGCCGCCGCCGCCAGGGCGTCCCCCGCGCGCCCCGGCAGCCGGTCGGCCACGGCCAGCGCGCCGCCCAGCGTCTCGCGGGCCGCGGCCGGGGCCGTGTCCGGGACGTTGTGGCGGTAGACGGCGGTACCGATGGAGCCGAGGACCGCCATGCCCAGCGCGCCGCCGAACTCCGCGCCCGTCTCCATCAGGGAGGAGGCCGAACCCGCCCGCTCCACCGGGGCGGTGCCCAGCGCGAGATCCGTGATCTGGGACACCACCATGGTGACCCCCGAGGCGAGGATCCCACAGCCGACCAGCACCAGCACCAGCGCGTCCGTGTCCACGAGCATCAGCGGTACGAAGCCGCACGCGGCGGTGGCGAAGCCCGCCGTCACCACGTGGACGCGTTCGACGCCCCGCCGCACCAGCCGGGCCGCGAACGGGGCAGCGAAGCCGACGGGCACCGAGGGCACCAGCGCCCACAGGGCCGCCTCCATCGCACTCATGCCGAGCACCGACTGCAGGTACTGCGTGGTGAAGAACGCCGAACCCATCATCCCGAACAACGTGACGACGTTGAGGACGACGGCCGGGGCGAAGCCGCGGCCGCGGAACAGGGCCGGGGAGATCATCGGCGAGAGGGCCGTCCGCTGCCGGTGGACGAAGAGGACCGCGAAGAGCAGACCCACGGTCACCGACACGACGTACTGGACGTTCCAGCCCTTGGACGGGATCTCCTTGAGGCCGTAGACGACGGGGAGCACGGCGGCCATCGACAGCGGGATGCTCGGCCAGTCGAAGCGGCCGGGTTCGGGGTCCTTCGACTCGGGCAGCAGGATCGGGCCGAGGACGAGCAGCAGGGCCATCGCCGGCAGGTTGACCAGGAAGACCGAACCCCACCAGAAGAACTCCACCAGCACGCCGCTCAGCACCGAGCCGAGCGCCACACCGGCCGTCATCACAGCGGACCAGATCGCGATGGCCTGCGCCCGCTGTCCGGCGTCGGTGAAGAGCGAGCGCACCAGTGCCAGCGTCGAGGGCATCAGGGTCGCGCCGCCGATGCCCAGGACCGCGCGGGCGGCGATCAGGGTCTCGGCGCTGTTCGCGTACGCCGCCGCCAGGGAGGCGGCGCCGAACGCCATCGCGCCGATCAGCAGGAGTCTGCGGCGGCCGATCCGGTCGCCCACGGAGCCCATCGTCATCAGCAGCCCGGCCAGGACGAAGCCGTAGATGTCGAAGATCCACAGCTGCTGGGTGCCGCTCGGCGCCAGATCCGCGGTGATCTCCGGGATCGCGAAGTAGAGGACGGAGACGTCCATCGAGACCAGCAGCAGCGGAAGCATCAGTACGGCGAGCGCGGTCCATTCGCGGCGGCCGGCTCGAGCGGTCGGGGAGGCACTCGGTGGATTGATCATCATGCCAGTGACTGTACGCACGTCTTATACGTTCGTCTATTACGCTTGTATAAAACATCCGTATAGGACGACTGTATGGGCCGAGAGTAGGGTGTCGTCATGGGACACCGCGAAGATCTGCTCGAGGGTGCCAAGCGCTGCCTGCTGCAGAAGGGGTTCACGCGCACCACGGCGCGCGACATCGTCAAGGAGTCGGGCACCAACCTGGCGTCCATCGGCTACCACTACGGCTCGAAGGACGCGCTGCTCGCGCAGGCCTACGTCGAACTGGTGGAGGACATGTCCGTCGCCTTCGACGGCGGCACGGAGGACGGGCCCGGCGCTGAGCCCGGCGGTGAGCCCGGCTCGCTGGAGCGGTTCACCGACGTGTGGTCGAACATCATCGGCACCATGCGCGGCCCCGGCTCGCTGTGGCGGCTCAGCACGGAGATCGTGGCCATGGGCGACGACATGCCCGAGGTGCGGGACCACCTGGCCCGAGCCCAGCGGGAGGGCGCGCGTGGCCTGGTCACGCTCTTCATGGGCGGCCGTGAGGAGGACGTCCCGGAGGAGACCGTGGACACGCTCGGCGGCTTCTACGTCACGCTGTTGATGGGGCTGATGGTCCAGTGGTCGTTCGACCGGCAGAACGCGCCCGACGCCGACCGGCTCGCCGAGGGCCTGCGCCAGGTGATCGAGGCCGCCGGACGGCGCTGACACGTCTCCCGGTCATCACAGGCGGTGCGCCTTCAGCGCCATGTGCAGCAGCAGCCGGTCCTCGCCGTCGTCCAGGTCAAGGCCCGTGATCTGCTCGATGCGGGACAGGCGGTAGTACAGCGTCTGGCGGTGGATGCCCAGCCCGGCGGCCGTGCGGCCGGCCTGGCCCGCCCGGTCGAGGTAGGTCTCGGCGGTCCGGGCGAGTTCCCGGTGCACCGGGAGGAGCAGCGGACCGACGGCGGGGTCGGGGGCGGCCCGGCGGGGCAGCGCGGTCAGGAGCCGGTAGGGGCCGATCGAGGACCAGCGCGCGACCGGGCCCAGGCGGGGCTCGGCCAGGGCCGCGCGTGCCGCCGCCGACGCCTCGCGCCAGGCGGGGCCCAGTCCGGCGAGGCCGGAGCGGGGCGTGGCGATCCCGGCGGCCGAGGCGGTGGCGACAGTCGTCCCCGGGGCGGCGCGCCGGTGTCCGGGGCCGCTCGCGAGGGTTCGCTCCAGCAGCCGGCCGGCGGCCGTCGTCGCCGGGGTCAGCACGTCCGGGGCGCGCAGTCGCAGCAGCAGGGTCAGCGACACGTCCGAGACCCCCCACGGCAGGGTGCACAGGGCCGTGGCACCCGGCACCGTACGCACCGACGGGGCGTCCTCGGGACCGGCGGAGGGCCACGGAGCCACGCACACCAGCGTGTACGGGCCGTCGGCGCGGCCGCCGAGGGCGGTACGCAGCTCGGCGACCGCCAGATCGCGCTGCCCGTCGTGCTCCGCGCCGAGCACCGCCCGCAGCTCGCGGGTCAGATCGGCACCGTGCTGCGCCTCGTCGGCGAGCAGCGCCCCGATCCGGGCGGTCACCCCCATCGCCGCGCCCAGCTGCTCCTCGGAGGGGCCCGGCTCGTAGTCGAGCAGCCAGACGTAGCCGAGAACGACACCCCGATGACGTACCGGCAGACAGACGCGGCCCCGGTGCACACCCGCCTCCGGAGTGCGCGGGATACGGACCGGGCCCGTCGCGCGGGTGATGCCGAACCCCTCGAACCAGGCCCGGACGGCGGCCGTCGAACGGCGGGTGAGGATCGAGCGGGTGCGCACCGGGTCGAGGGCGGACGGATCGAGCTCGCCCTCGCTGTCGTACGCGCCGAACGCGAGCAGCTCGAAGTCACGGTTCTCCAGGGTCGCCGGAGCGCCGAGCAGCTCCGAGATCTCGTCCACCAGCTCCTGGTACTCATCCCTGTGTTCCGACGTCACCCCGGCATTGTCCCGTAGAACCGGGCCGCCTTCATACATCTGTCTGAGATCGGTGGCACGGATGCGTGACAGCTGTCGATGGCCCGCGATCGGATGGATCCTTAGGTTTCACGGTGGTTCTCCGTGCCACACCCGAAGCGTCGGGTCATGGCCGTTCAGCAGCTTCTGGAGGTGCCCCGTGCTGGGTCCCGTGATTCTCGCCGCCTCGCGCAGCGACCGGATGCGTCGCCTCGTCTCGGCGGCCCCGGTGACCAAGCAGGTCGTCGACCGCTTCATCCCCGGTGAGACCGTGGACGAGATCCTGCCCGTCGTCGAGGAGCTCACCGGCAACGGCCTGGAGCTGACGATGGACGTCGTCGGCGAGGACATCACCACCCCCGAGCAGGCCACCGCCGCGCGCGACGCCTACCTGGAGCTCATCGGCCGGCTCGGCCCGCTGGAGCTCGGCACCCGCGCCGAGATGTCGGTGAAGCTGTCGATGTTCGGCCAGGCGCTCCCCGGCGGCCACGAACGCGCGCTCGCCAACGTCCGCCCGGTCGTCGAGGCCGCCGCCGCGGCCGGCACCACGGTCACCCTCGACGCCGAGGACCACACCACCCTCGACTCGATGTTCGCCATCCACGACGAGCTGCGGAAGGACTTCCCGCAGACCGGCTGCGTCATCCAGGCCTACCTCTTCCGCACGGAGCGGGACGCGCGCCGCCTCGCCGCGAACGGCAGTCGCGTACGGTTGGTGAAGGGCGCCTACAAGGAGCCCGCAGAGGTCGCCCACCAGCACAAGCACGAGATCGACAAGGCGTACGTGCGCATCCTGCGGACGCTGATGGAGGGCGAGGGGTACCCGATGATCGGGTCCCACGACCCGCGCCTGATCTCCATCACCCAGGAACTGGCCCGCACCGCCGGCCGCAAGCTCGACGAGTACGAGTTCCAGATGCTCTACGGCATCCGCGGCGAGGAGCACCTGCGGCTGGCCGCCGAAGGCCACCGTATGCGCGTCTACACGGCCTACGGCACCGACTGGTACGGCTACTTCATGCGCCGTCTGGCGGAGAAGCCGGCGAACCTGCGCTTCTTCCTGCGCTCGATGGTCAGCAAGGGCTGAGCCCGAGCACCACCGCTCAAGCACTTACCGCCCAAGTCAAGGAGTACGGAAACCATGGACGCTGTGACCCAGGTCCCCACGCCCGTCAACGAGCCGGTGCACGGCTACGCCCCCGGCTCGCCCGAACGCGCCCGGCTGGAGGCCAAGCTCAAGGAACTGGCCGACAACCCCGTCGACCTGCCCTGCACCATCGGCGGCGAGAAGCGGATGGGTGGCGGCGAGCGGTTCGACGTCGTGCAGCCGCACAACCACAAGGCGCGCCTGGGCACCTACGCCAACGCCACGCAAGCGGACGCCCAGGACGCGATCGACGCCGCCCTGGCCGCCGCCCCGGCCTGGCGCGCGATGTCCTTCGACGACCGCGCGGCGATCATCCTGCGCGCCGCCGAACTGCTGTCGGGCCCCTGGCGCGAGACCATCGCCGCCTCCACCATGCTCGGCCAGTCCAAGACCGTGCAGCAGGCCGAGATCGACAGCCCCTGCGAGCTGATCGACTTCTGGCGGTTCAACGTCCACTACGCGCGCGGCATCCTCGCCGAGCAGCCCCCGGCCAACTCGCCGGGCGTGTGGAACCGCATGGACCACCGTCCGCTGGAGGGCTTCGTCTACGCGATCACGCCGTTCAACTTCAGCGCGATCGCCGCCAACCTGCCCACCGCGCCCGCGCTGATGGGCAACGTCGTGCTGTGGAAGCCGTCCCCGACCCAGACCCACGCCGCCGTGCTGCTGATGCGGCTGCTTGAGGAGGCCGGGCTGCCCAAGGGCGTCATCAACCTCGTCACCGGCGACGGCATCGAGGTCTCCAAGGTCGCCCTCGAGCACCGTGACCTCGCGGGCATCCACTTCACCGGTTCGACCAAGACCTTCCAGCACCTGTGGAAGACGGTCGGCAACAACATCGAGAAGTACCGCACCTACCCGCGCCTGGTCGGCGAGACCGGCGGCAAGGACTTCCTGGTCGCCCACCCGAGCGCCGACCGTGCCGTGCTCAAGACCGCCCTGACCCGCGGCGCCTTCGAGTACCAGGGCCAGAAGTGCTCCGCCACCTCGCGCGCGTACATCCCGGCGTCGATCTGGAACGACGGCTTCAAGGAGGAGTTCGCCGCCGAGGTCGACTACCTCACCATGGGCGACGTCACCGACCTGTCGAACTTCATCGGCGCCGTCATCGACGAGCGGTCCTTCGCCAAGAACAAGGCCGCCATCGACCGGGCCGAGGAGGATCCGTCCTGCACCATCGTCGCGGGCGGTTCCTACGACGACTCGGTCGGCTACTTCGTCCGCCCGACCGTCGTCGAGTGCTCCGACCCGGAGAACGAGGTCTTCCGCACCGAGTACTTCGGCCCGTTCCTCGCCGTCCACGTCTACGAGGACGACACGTACGACGAGATGCTGACCCAGATGGAGTCGGTGTCCGACTACGCGCTGACCGGCTCGGTCGTCTCGGGCGACCGCGCTGCGGCGGCGTACACGATGGAGAAGCTGCGCTACGCGGCGGGCAACTTCTACATCAACGACAAGTCGACCGGGGCCGTCGTCGGCCAGCAGCCCTTCGGCGGCGGCCGTGCCTCCGGCACCAACGACAAGGCCGGCGCCCCGCAGAACCTGATGCGCTGGACGCTGACCCGCGCCATCAAGGAGACGCTGGTCGCGCCGACCGACTACGCGTACCCGCACATGGGCTGATCACCCCCGGCACCGGGAACCCCCGTACCGCTGCCGCGGCCCCGTCGGACGGGCCAGGTCGTACAGACCTGGCC
>NZ_JBHXQZ010000172.1:0-5871 GCF_042717095.1 Streptomyces sp. NPDC058632
GGGGCGGGGGCGGGGGGGCCCCCCCCCCCCCCGGCCCGTCGTGTGCGCAGCGGTTCGGTCCCGCTCAGTCCCGCCGGTACTCGTCGGCCCAGACCTCCACCGAGTCGGCCGCCCGGTCGAAGGCCACGCCGCGCCCCAGGAAGTCCGCGCCGTGCGAGGTCAGCAGCGGCGGCAGGTGCTCCGCCGACCGCCCGCGCCGGACGAGCAGCAGCGCCTGCCCCTGCACCGTCCGCGGCAGCCCCAGCCAGCGCACCGGCTGCTGCACCGTGCGCACCGCGACGACCTGGTCCCACGGCGTCGTGCGGGTGGTGAACGGACCCACCTGCCGCAGCCCATGGACACTCACCCACGTGCCCATGCGCAGCAACCGCAGGGCGGCGACGATGACGACCAGTGCGACCCCGAAGACCAGGCCGGCCGACGACAGTGATGCCGTAGCCGCGATGATCACCGCCGAGAACAGCACGAACGAGGCGAGCAGCAGCAGTATCGCCGCCGCTCCCACCCGCCACGGACCCGGCCGGTACGGGCGCCGCCAGCGGTCACGGTCGTCGTACGGCAGCGCGACATCGTCAGCCGTTTCGAAGGCGCGGTCGGCCGTCAGGAAGGGCAGGGGCACGGCTGGGTCCTCACTCGATCCATGCGTGGGCAGTGCCCGGTGAGGCTACCGATCTGTGGTACCCCTCACCACCTTGGGGGGCCCGGTCGGGGCCGGCCGCCCCTCTCAGTGTTTGTCGGACGCCTCCGACTGCTCGGTCCCCGTGGCCGACTGGTCCGTGGACAACGCGGGCATCCCGATCACGAGGGAGCCCACCAGCCCGGCGACGATGCAGACCCCCAGCAGCCAGCGCCCCGCCAGCTCGCCTGCGGACGCCCGCTCGCGGGGCGGGGGCGTGGCATTGCCGCGGAACTCGTCGGCATGGGCAAGGAAGGCGAACGGCTCGGATTCCCGTCGACCGAACATCAGTGGTGCTTCTCCCCTCGAACCTCGAACGAATCGCTCTCATCGACACAAACGAGCGACACCGGCAGAAGGTGCCCAGATAGGGGAAATCCGTCGTGGCACGGTCCTTCTCCCGCCGTGACGGGTGCCCCGTAGAGTGGTCGCCGAACTGCAGCCGTGATGTGACCGGAAGGACCCTCTTGACCTCCGCCGACGACCCCCAGCCGTCAACGCCCGATGACGTCACCTTGCGGAGTGACGTCACCGTCGAACTGGTGAAGTCCAGTGCCTCGGACTCGGATGTCCTGTTCGCCGCCCGCGTATCGACCCTGGGCGAGCAGTCCCTCGGGGAACTGGAGAAGGATCCGGAGCGGTCCAAGGGTCTGATCAACTACCTGATGCGGGACCGGCACGGCAGCCCGTTCGAGCACAACTCCCTGACGTTCCTCGTCAGCGCTCCGATCTTCGTGTTCCGCGAGTTCATGCGCCACCGGGTCGGCTGGTGCCTGCCGGGCGACGCCAGGATCCGCGTCGGCACCAGCAAGAACGGCAGGACCAAGCGCATCGCGGACATCCACCGGGACTGGAAGATCGGTGTGCCCGACTCGATGGGGCGCACGCGCAGACTGAAGTCCTGTCAGAACCTCCTGGCCGACACCATCGACCTGGAGACCGGGCTGGCGGAGAAGGCGCGCATGGTCGACGTCTTCGAGTCCGGCGTGAAGCCGATCATCAAGGTCTCGACAACCCACGGCAAGGTTCTGCGTTGCACCGCGGACCACCGTGTATGGACGCCGGAAGGCTGGGTCCGCGCCGGCGACCTGCGCGTCGGCGACCGGGTCGGGCGGCTCGGCCGGGTGGGGGTCGGCGAGCGGGCCGGAATCCCGAAGCGCCTGCGCGAGGGGATCCAGATCTGGACCACCGAGCAGCGAGCCGATCTCATCGCGCCCATGGACCTCTGCTACCTCTGCGAGGAGAAGTTCGAGGCGAAGGACCTGGAGCTGGACCACGTCGTCCCCGTGGACGCCGACCTGACCAAGTCGCTCGACGTCTCGAACCTGCGACCGGCCTGCAAGTCGTGTCACCAGCGGAAGGCCAGCGGTGAAGGCGTGCCGATCGGAGTGCGCCGCCGCGCCCTCCGGAACGGTGTGCGCTGGGAGGGCGTCGTCTCCGTCGACGCCGACGGGGAGGAGATGACCTACGACATCTCCATGCCGCCGCCGCACCACAACTTCATCGCGGACGGCTTTGTCGTACACAATTCGTACAACGAGGAGTCCGGGCGCTACCGCGAGCTCCAGCCGGTCTTCTACGTCCCCGGCGAGGACCGCAAGCTGGTCCAGCAGGGCCGCCCCGGCAAGTACGAGTTCGTCGACGGCACCCCCGAGCAGTACAAGGCTGTCACCGACGCCATGGAGGAGTCCTACCGGCAGTCGTACGCCGCGTACCAGGAGATGCTGGCGGCAGGCATCGCCCGCGAGGTCGCCCGCGCCACCCTCCCGGTCGGCCTCTTCTCCTCGATGTACGCCACGTGCAACGCCCGCTCGCTGATGCACTTCCTCGGCCTGCGCACCCAGCACGAGCTGGCGAAGGTCCCCTCCTTCCCGCAGCGGGAGATCGAGATGGTCGGCGAAAAGATGGAGGCCGAATGGGCCCGGCTCATGCCGCTCACCCACGCCGCCTTCAACGCCAACGGGCGCGTGGCCCCGTAGCCCCAAGTACGGGGCCTGAACCCCGGCCGGGCGCACATGTACGATCAGCCCTCCGATGTGTCCGGATTGCGGTATTTGTAGTATTTCATCTAGCCTGATCAGACGGGCCCGGTACTGCCTGAACCCCCGAGCAGGCAGTACCGGGCTCCTCCTTTGTCCTCGCTTGTCGCCTCCCCCGAGGGCAGACCCCGCCCCGAGCAGCGAGTAGCGTGTAACCCATGGCTCCGACCTCCACTCCGCAGACCCCCTTCGGGAGGGTCCTCACCGCCATGGTCACGCCTTTCACGGCGGACGGCGCACTCGACCTCGACGGCGCCCAGCGGCTCGCCGCCCATCTGGTGGACGCAGGCAACGACGGCCTGATCATCAACGGCACCACCGGCGAGTCACCCACCACCAGCAACGCGGAGAAAGCGGACCTCGTACGGGCGGTCCTGGAGGCGGTCGGAGACCGCGCGCACGTGGTGGCCGGGGTCGGTACCAACGACACCCGTCACAGCATCGAACTGGCCCGCACCGCGGAGCGCACCGGCGCACACGGCCTGCTGATCGTCACCCCGTACTACAACAAGCCTCCGCAGGAAGGCCTGTACCAGCACTTCACGGCCATCGCCGACGCCACCGGGCTGCCGGTCATGCTCTACGACATTCCCGGCCGCAGCGGTGTCCCGATCAACACGGAGACGCTCGTCCGTCTGGCCGAGCACCCGCGGATCGTCGCCAACAAGGACGCCAAGGGCGACCTCGGCCGCGCCAGCTGGGCCATCGCCCGCTCGCGCCTCGCCTGGTATTCCGGCGACGACATGCTGAACCTGCCGCTGCTCTCCGTGGGCGCCGTCGGCTTCGTCTCGGTCGTCGGCCACCTCGTCACGCCCGAGCTGCGCGCCCTGGTCGAGGCGTACACCTCGGGGGACGTCCAGAAGGCCACCGAGATCCACCAGAAGCTGCTCCCCGTCTACACGGGGATGTTCCGCACTCAGGGCGTGATGACGACCAAAGCGGCGCTCGCCCTGCAGGGCCTGCCCGCCGGCCCCCTGCGCGCCCCCATGGCCGCGTGCACGCCGGAAGAGATCGAGCAGCTCAAGATCGATCTTGCCGCCGGCGGGGTACAGCTCTGACAACAGACTTCGCGCGACCGCTCGCGCAACCTGACTCCACAACTGAATAAGCGGCGGGCCACCGGTGCCCGCGCACCACCACGACAACTGCTTCTGCACGAACGTCACGCGCGCCACGTGCCCCACCGGGACGTGGCGCGCGTGGTGAGGAGAGTCTTTTGAGCCATCCGCATCCTGAACTCGGTCCGCCGCCGCCGCTCCCCGCGAACGGCCTGCGCATCACCCCGCTCGGGGGTCTCGGCGAGATCGGCCGCAACATGACGGTCTTCGAGTACGGAGGCCGTCTGCTCGTGGTCGACTGCGGCGTGCTCTTCCCCGAGGAGGAGCAGCCCGGGATCGACCTGATCCTTCCGGACTTCTCGTCCATCCGGAACCGCCTCGACGACATCGAGGGCATCGTCCTCACCCACGGTCACGAGGACCACATCGGCGGCGTTCCCTTCCTGCTCCGCGAGAAGCCGGACATCCCGCTGATCGGCTCCAAGCTGACCCTCGCCCTCATCGAGGCGAAGCTTCAGGAGCACCGCATCCGTCCGTACACCCTGGAGGTGACGGAGGGACACCGCGAGCGCATCGGGCCGTTCGACTGCGAGTTCGTCGCGGTCAACCACTCGATCCCCGACGCTCTCGCCGTGGCCATCCGTACGCCCGCGGGCATGGCGGTCCACACCGGCGACTTCAAAATGGACCAGCTCCCGCTGGACAACCGCCTCACCGACCTCCACGCGTTCGCCCGGCTCAGCGAGGAAGGCATCGACCTCCTCCTGTCCGACTCGACGAACGCCGAGGTCCCGGGCTTCGTTCCGCCCGAGCGCGACATCTCCAACGTCCTGCGCCAGGTCTTCGCCGGCGCCCGCAAGCGGATCATCGTGGCGAGCTTCGCCAGCCACGTCCACCGCATCCAGCAGATCCTGGACGCGGCGCACGAGTACGGCCGCCGGGTCGCCTTCGTCGGCCGCTCCATGGTCCGCAACATGGGCATCGCCCGCGATCTCGGCTATCTCAGGATTCCGCCGGGCCTGGTCGTCGACGTGAAGACACTGGACGACCTGCCGGACAGCGAAGTGGTCCTGGTGTGCACGGGCTCACAGGGCGAACCCATGGCCGCCCTGTCCCGGATGGCCAACCGCGACCACCAGATCCGCATCGTCCAGGGCGACACGGTGATCCTCGCGTCGTCGCTCATCCCCGGCAACGAGAACGCGGTCTATCGCGTCATCAACGGCCTGACCCGCTGGGGCGCCAACGTCGTCCACAAGGGCAACGCCAAGGTGCACGTCTCGGGCCACGCCTCCGCCGGCGAACTGCTGTACTTCTACAACATCTGCCGTCCGCGGAACCTGATGCCGGTGCACGGCGAATGGCGCCACCTCCGGGCCAACGCCGAGCTGGGCGCCCTGACCGGTGTCCCGCACGACCGCATCGTCATCGCCGAGGACGGAGTCGTCGTCGACCTGATCGACGGCAGGGCGAAGATCGCCGGCAAGGTCCAGGCCGGATACGTCTACGTCGACGGCCTCTCCGTCGGCGATGTCGGCGAGCCGGCCCTGAAGGACCGCAAGATCCTCGGTGACGAGGGCATCATCTCGGTCTTCATGGTGCTCGACTCGTCCACCGGGAAGATCACCGGTGGCCCGCACATCCAGGCGCGCGGCTCCGGGATCGAGGACTCAGCCTTCAGCGCCGTGCTGCCGAAGATCACGGAGGTCCTGGAACGATCCGCCCAGGACGGCGTGGTCGAAGCGCACCAGATGCAGCAGCTCGTTCGCCGCACGCTGGGCAAGTGGGTCTCCGACACCTATCGGCGCCGGCCGATGATCCTGCCCGTGGTCGTGGAGGTCTGACGACCCGTAGGGCAGTTCCGTACACCAGAACTGGGAGCGGGGCACCCCGATTTGCATCGGGGCGCCCCGCTCCAGTACGTTTACATCTCTCCCCGACCGGGAACCCGACTGTTTCGTACATCGGATCCAGTCCCCGGAGGGGCGGGAAATCCGACTCAGAACATCTGATAAAGTCGGATCCGCCGGAAAGGGAAACGCGAAAGCGGGAACCCGGAAAGCGAAAGCCCGAGGAAATCGGATCGGAAAGATCTGGT
>NZ_JBHXQZ010000173.1:0-5830 GCF_042717095.1 Streptomyces sp. NPDC058632
CCAGCGCCCGATCGCCGCGGCCGCGCTGGAGGAGAAGTCCACCCGGGCCGCCTGGAGGACGATCCCCTCCTGGTCCCTGGTCACCACCGAGGACCACAACATCCCCGTGGCCGCCCAGCGCTTCATGGCGGCTCGGGCACACGCCCGCACCACCGAGGTCGACGCCTTCCACGCGGTGTCCGTCTCACGCCCCGGCGCCGTGTGCCGTCGGCGTCGAACAGCAGCGAGACCGTCTCGGCCGCCACGCCCCTCTCGGCGTGGTGGCGCCGTTCCGGTTCGGACAGGGCGTCGTGCACCGTCGCCAGGCCGATCCCCCAGGAGCCGACCACCAGCACCGCGGGGGTCGGCGCGCCGAGTCGGTCCGGCGCCGCCGTGATGCCGGGTCGGCTGCGCAGCACGGTCGCGGTCAGGGCGTTGGGCGGCACCAGCGGCGCGTACAGGGGACGGGCGGAGCCTCCGGAAAGGGAGGCGGCCGGGGGAACGCCCTGCTGGCGGCGGTGACCGCGTGCTCCCAGGCCAGGCCCAGCACGTCGTCATCGTGCAGCAGGTCAGTCACCAGCCGGACGTCCGGCGGGGCCCGCCCCGTTGCCCACATCTCCCACCAGGGTCCGGCGCGGTGGGCCGTTCACTGTTCGTCATCTGCGGCAGCCGGGCGCAGGGATGCCCTCGAACGCGCGTAGACCCACATGGGAGAGCACCTGAGTCACTTCGGCGAGCAGGTCCTGTTCGGTTGCGCAGTCGGCACAACGGCCGAGGTGCTCGGCGCCACCCGCATCCAGTCCTCCGTTCCTGCCTTCGGTCAGGGCCCGGACGGCCAGCTCTTTCCTGATGCGCTCGCAGTGCACAGCCATTCCTCCGGCGTCGGCTTCGATGGTCAAGGGTGGAGCGTCCTGGGGCATGAGCCGGTCGAGAAGGCGCGCGGTGCGGACGGTGCCGGACCGGCGGGCCCGGCACCGTGCCGTCACGCGCCGACGACCCCTCGCTGCTCCAGTTCCTTCCGGAGCGCTCGCAGGGCGTAGAAGGCGCGGCTCTTGACGGTGCCGGGCGGGATGCCGAGGTGTTCGGCCGCCTGGGCCACGCTGCACTCCAGGTAGTACATCAGCCTGATGACGGTCCGCTGCTGTTCCGTCAGCTCCTGCAGTGCCTCCAGCACCACATGGAGGGTGAGCAGGGCCTCCGGGGTCTCCCAGGCGGCGTCGAGTTCCTCGACCGGCATCAGTTCGAGCGGCCGGATCTGCCGGGAGCGGTGATGGTCGATGACGAGGTTCCTGACCACGGTGAAGAGCCACGGCCGGACGAGTTCGTCGCGAGTGCCCAGGTAGTGGGCGTGCTTCCAGGCCCGGGACACCGTCTCCTGGAGCATGTCCTCCGCCTTGTGCCAGTCTCCGTCCAGCAGCCGTGCCGCGTACCGCAGGAGCAGGGGACCGTACCGATCGTAGATCATCCGGATGAAAGCGTCGCAGCCGACGTCCGACGAGGAGCGCCGGGTGTGCGTCCGGCCCGGGGCAGGGGCGGCGGTCCCTGCCTCCAAAGTCCCGTTCATGGGTGGTGACCAATCGTCTTCCAGTGGTTCTGTGGCGTGTCTCCCGCCGGGGGCAGGAGAGTGGGACAACACTCTCCGGAAGGGCTTGGCCAAACCTTGTCGTCTTCTTGTCGCGTCATCGCGAGGGTGGCAGACGGGTTTGTCTTTTGACGGCACGCACCCGCGGGGTGACGGGCCGTCACCCCGCGGCTCGCCGTGCACAGGAATCCGCCGACTTTCGGGTGTGTGCCCATTCGGGCGGCGGGAGCGGATCTCCGAATGCGCGCATGAGCGAAATCGCTGTTGTGCGGCGCGGTTGTGCGTTTGATGCGGGGCGAATGCGGCCTTCCGGTCCTTCGGATGCGGCACCGGAGGGCACTGGAAATGCATTTCGTTCGGGGTGTGGGGGAGCACCGGCACCGTGATCAGGGTGCGGACCCGGGTGCTCTTGCGGCTCTGCGGACCGCCAACGAACGCGACATGGCCGCCGACGCCGGACAGGTCCACCGTCAGCAGGTTGCGGAGCCCCACCGGCACGGTCATCGCCGCGCCCGCCCCGGCCGCGGCGATGGCCGGCCGGGGCGGCACTGTAATGCGCTGCGGAACGGAGAAAAGGTGACCGGGAGGGCACACGCGGGCCGGTGGAGTGACATCGCGGACGTCTCGCCGGCCACTGCCCGGCGGTACCGGCCGCGGGCGCACCGGTGGCACGGTCCTGTCACCTGCTCCCGCTACAGTGCCGCAGTGGCCGTGAACCGATCCGGTTCCGCCGTCGTAGACACGAGGGGGCGGCACTCCGTGCGCAGTGTGGTGCCCCGATCGGTGGTCCATGCCGGTGGTCCATGAGGACGAAGACGGCGCGGGGCCGCCCGATTCCCCTGCGCCCGGAGCCGTACCCACCGGCCCTGCCGTACCTGCCGGCCTCTCCGTCCCCCGCCCGTCCGCGTCACGGTGCCCGGCACCCCACCGGACAGCAGGTGACGCTCCGGCGGGGGCGGAGACGGGGATTCCCGGCCGGCGGGTGCGCGGCCGGGCGACCGGGGCGGCGCGGGACCTGCCGGGCCGGTCCAGGACTGTGAGGAGACGATGAGCGAGCAGACCACCGGCGAGCGGACCACCGGCGAGCGGACCGGGCCCGACGCGGGAACCGCCCGGCCTCGTGCGGGGGAGAACGTCGCGTCGGCCGGTGGACGTCCCTCTTCTCCCGGAGCGGCGCCGTGCCGGGAGGCGATCGCCCCGGACGGGGCCGTGCTCATCACCCCCGGCGGAACGCTCTTCGTGCAGCAGCCGTCCACGCCCGGCGGAGGCTGGTGGTGTTTTGAACCCGGCACCGTGCCCCGGCCGCGGGGCGCCGCGAGCGTGCGGCCGCCACGCGGCAGACAACCCTGAGAGCGAAGGAGAACGAGCGATGTCACGTCAGAACAGGTCAGGCGGCGGCGCGTCCGCCCGCCCGGCCGGCACCGACGGCGGGCTACCGGTCCGCCGTGCGGTGGTGCTGCCCCCGGTGGGCGACGACGTGGGGCAGTCCCTGAGGCCCGCCCCGCGGCGCAGCGCGGCCACCACCAACGCCGCCACCGGCGCCACCGGCGCCAACGCCGCCACCACCACCACCAACGCCGCCACCGGCGCCACCGCCAACGCCGCCACCGCCGAAGGCACCGGAAGGGCCGGCGGGACCGGCCGGGGCGAGGCGCAGACCCCCTCCACTGCCACGGTCGAGTCCACTGCCACGGTCGAGTCCGGGACGGCCCCGGCCGCGAACGAGCCGGAGGCACGGGAAGAGGCCGCGGAACCGGGCACGGACCGCCGGGAACGGCCGGAGACGGTGGCGGACACCGCCACACCGGCCCGCACCGCGTCACCGGGCGGCGCCGCAGGCACCCTGGCCGGGCTGGCTGCCGTACCCGACGGCGCCCGCCGGTCCGGCGGAGCCGGGCGGGGAAGCGGTGACGGTGACGGCGACGGTGCGCCGGGGCGGCCGAAGGCCCCCATGCTGGCCGCCGCCGGAATCGCCGGGGTGGTCCTGCTCGCCGTACCGCTGCTGATCGTGGCCGGCAACGACCGGGACGAGCAGCCCGAGGACCACGCCACCGTGGCTGCCGACTCCCGGGCGCTGTACGACGGTCAGGAGGCACAGCAGCCGCCGGGCGTTTACGCCGCGGAGCCCCCGAAGGACGACGCTCCGGCCGGCTCGTCGAAGGACAAGGACGGCGACGAGGGGAAGCACGGCAAGGAGGCGAAGGACGGCAAGGAGGAGGGCAAGGACGACGGCAAGGACGACGGCAAGGAGGACGGCAAGGCGTCCCCGGACGCCTCCGCCTCCGACTCCGACTCCGTTGCCGTCGCCGCCGACGGCGCAAGCCCGCAGGCCGCCTCGCAGAAGAAGAAGGAGGAGGAAACGGCGAAGGAGCCGGCCCAGCGGACCGAGGGGAAGACGGACCAGACGGTCACCGTCGCCGCCGCCCGGATCGTCAGCGCCGCCACCGGCAAGTGCCTCACCGCGAGTTCCCGGGGAGCCGGGGCGGAACTGGTCGTCCAGCCCTGCGGAGCCTCGCAAGGCGCCCAGATCTGGTCCTTCCACGACAACGACCGCACCCTGCGCATCGGCGAGGACCTGTGCATGGGGCTGGACGGCGGGTCGGTGGAGAAGGGCACGGCGATCCGGCTGCAGCGGTGCAACGGGTCGGCCGGACAGAAGTTCAAGATCAACGCGACCGAGGACCTGGTGTCGCTCAAGGCCGGCAACAAGTGCGCCGACGTGTGGTGGGGCAAGGAGGCCAACGGCACGCCGGTCAAGCTGTGGCCCTGCACCGGCACCGTCAACCAGACCTGGCGGCGCGGCTGACCTCGTCCCCCGGCCCGGAGGACCGCCGTTCCCGGCCGACCGCGGCATCGGCGCAGGACAGGCCCCGGGCGCTCCTGCGCATCGCGCTCGAGCGCCCGGGGCCTGTCCTCTACGTGCGTCCTCCACGTGGCGGATGGTCGCAGTCGGTGTGCGTCGCGCGGGTGTGCCCGAACGGCAATACCTGCCACGGGCATTCGATTTCACCGTGAGGAGGCCGACATGGCCATGCAGCAGTGGTCGCGGCAAGCGGCGGTCAACGGAATCAACGCCCTCAAGAATGGCGCTGGACGGTCTCAGCAGGATCCGCGGACGGGCCGGCGGACGGGGTCTACGCGGACCCGAACCGGAAGCTCGTCAGCTGGTCGTTGTAGATCTGCATGGCAGGGGAGGAGGCCCCCGGCTCGTAGCAGCCCAGGTCGTAACCGTAGTTCTCGTGCCGGTACAGGCAGACGACCCGGTTGCTGCGGTTCCAGTACGAGGTCGTGCGGTCGTTCATGTAGCTGCCGACGTTGGGTGTGTCACGGTCGCTCGAGAAGAAGCGGCCTTCGTAACTGCTGTGCTGCCAGATGCAGAAGTGCCCGGAGGGACACTCGCTGTAGTGGGCCTGTGCAGCCGGGGCGTTGAGCGTCACCAGGGCGCCGGCCAGCACTGCTGCGGACAGCAGGACGCGGCGAAGCCGTGAACCGTTCACAGGTGTTCCCTTTCATGGTCGGACCGGCGGAAACGCCGGGGCTTGGTGGTGGAGGGGGTGGGAAGGAGCACGTCTCGTGACGGCGAGGTGGGATGCCCGTCGCGGGCTCCGCGCGCCGTGGTTGTCGGTTGTGCGTCCGTTCCTGTGAACGCCCGGAACAGTGCGACGGTTCACCTGCCGGCCGAATGCGTACGCCTCCGAACAGCCCAACGAGGCACGGAGGTTCCCGGTTCACCGTGCGGGCAATCGGATGCGCCGGGCCGACGGGGAGCCTTGCCGGTGTCCCCCTGGCATGCGGGAATCGGACGACGGGGTTCCTCACACCCGCCCCGGTTCCGAGGCCGGCCCTCGCCCTGCTGCTCCTCGCGAATCCCTGACGGAGCCCGATCCGGAAACCGCCCTCCGGCAGCGGCAGGAGCAGCAGTGCGAGGTCCGCCAGTGGCTCGGCGTCATCCCGCGCCGGGTCCGCCGGAACGACGACCTCGACGCCGAGGTTCCGCGCCGCCGCGGTCGCGACGATCTGCCTCGTCCCAGCCGTCCGCCGTCCGCCGTCCGCGTGCGCGCACGCCACCAGGGGCTGCCGCGGCGGCGTCGGTTCGCCGGACGGCAGTCGGCCGTCCTCTCCGCTCAGCCGCACCTGGATCTGCTGGACCGGTGTCAGTTCCGGGCCGGGGGCGAGGAGGTCTCTCAGCGAGAACTCCGTACTGGGGCGATCAGCTGACGGACCGCCGGCAGGTCCGCCTCCGTGATCCGGGCCGCGTCCCAGCCGTGG
>NZ_JBHXQZ010000174.1:0-628 GCF_042717095.1 Streptomyces sp. NPDC058632
CAGGCCATGCGTGAGCACGGCCACAAGGGCTACGTCACCGGCCAGCTCCTGCGCATCAGCCTGCTCGACGGCAGGACCGAGTTCATCAACGCCGGGCACCCCTGGCCGCTGCGGATACGAAACAGTCAGGTGCGGGAGATCACTCCGAAGGTCGATATGCCGTTCGGCTTCGACGCCCCTCACAGCTACCGGGTCCAGTCGCTCGACCTGCGGCCGGGCGACCGGCTGGTGATGCTCACCGACGGCATGCTGGAGCACAACGCAGGCAACCTCAACCTGTCCGACCTGATCGTGCGCACCCGCGCGCTGCATCCCCGCGAGGCCGCCCGCACCCTCATCGCGGCGGTCGTCGACGCCAACGACGGCCACCTGCAGGACGACGCGACCGTCATGTGCCTGGACTGGCACGGCACCAACCACTCCCAGCGGGACGCCGCCACCGGCGCCGACCTCACCGACGCCTCACAACCTTCAAGGACGGGACGGACCACTCCCGGACGATGACCCTGGGCGTTTGGTGGCGAGCCCGGCCAAGCAGCGGGAGGCCCTTGCTGCGCTTCTGTGGGGCGGTGGTGGGGGGGGGCGCCCCCCCCCCCCCCCCCCCCCCCAAAAGGGGGGGGTTTGTGGG
>NZ_JBHXQZ010000174.1:638-5745 GCF_042717095.1 Streptomyces sp. NPDC058632
TGCCCGCCCGGGGGGTTGGGGGGGCCCCCCCGCCCCCGGCGGCGGGCCCCCTCGGGGGGGCGGGGGGGGTGGGCGCGGGCCCGCCCCCCCCCCCCCCCCAACGCCGTCGTCAGAAGGTGGGGATGTGGGTGGGGGAGAGATCGGGGCGGGTGCGGTGCCAGAGTGCGGGGTGGCGCCACCGGCCGGCAGCGTCGCGGGCGACATCGACGCCGACTTCCACCACCAGCTCGGGTTCCACCAGCGTGACGACAAGTTTTCCTGGCTGCCCCAACCGGCACTGGGCGACCAGCCTGTCCACGGACGACCGTGCCGCCCTGGAACGAGAAGGCTGGCGACCGCAACGCCTGCCGTCCGGGCGAGGGTGGTGGTGCGGCCGACGTACTGAAGGCGGTCTTGGTCGTCGTACCTGCCGAGCAGCAGCGTGCGGGGAGCGCACAGAGGAGGCTGGAGGAGATACGCGCGAAGCCCGCCACTTTGTGACTATCGGTCATATTTAGTTGCGCAAGGTGACGGTTGTTCTGTGGCGGTGCGTGATAATCGTAGGCTCCTTGGCCGGGTAGTGTGCTGCTGATCATGTGATTGGCGGTGTGGTTGTGGCGTCGGTGGAACGGACTGCGTATCCGAGGTTCAAGCGGATCGTCTCTGAGCGCGAGCTGGTGCAGTTCTTCACCCCGGATGAGGCCGAGATCGCATGGGAGCGGTTGCGGACCCGTGAGCGCCCCGAGGCACTGCTCACATTGCTGGTGCTGCTGAAGTCCTGTGCCCGGTTGGGCTATTTCCCTGACCTGGAGCAGGTTCCCGGGCCTGTCGTTGCCCGGGTCCGTGCCGTGGCCGAGCTGCCGGGGGATGTGGTGGCAGCGGCTGCGGGGCGGTCTGCGGAGCGTTACCGGGCCTGGGCCCGGGAGTATCTGGGCCTGGTGTACGACCCGGTCCGCGCCCGCAAGATCGCGGCTGCCGCGATGGAGGAGGCGGCGCCGGTCCGCGCTTCGGCGGTGGACCTGGTCAATGGGGCGTTGGAGGAGTTGGTCCGTGCGGGGCTGGAGCTGCCGGGGTTCTCGACGCTGGACCGTATGGCGGCCTCGGTCAGGACGCGGGTGGAGGGCGAGATATGCGCCCGGATAGCCGAGCGGGTAGGTCCGGCCCGGTCGCGCTTGGCGGGGCTGCTGGTGGTGCCGGACGGTGAGCGCCGTAGCCCGTTCGACCAGATCAAGGAGCCGGGTCGGCGGGCGACGTGGTCCCGGTTCCGGCAGCACGGTGAGCGGGTCGACCTGGTCGACGGCTTCGGTGACGCGGCGGGCTGGGTGGAGGGGGTGGCCGCGACGAAGGTCAGCGCGTTCGCGGAGTAGGCGAGGGTGCTGTCGGTCGACGAGATGCTGGACGTGTCGGAGCCGCGCCGGACCGCGTTGCTGGCGTGCACGGTGGCGAAGGCCAGGGCGCGGGTGCGGGACGAGTTCGTGGTGATGCTCGCGAAGCGGATGGCGAGGCACGGCAAGCGGGCCCAGGAGGAGTTGACGGCTCTGGAGCAGCGTCACAAGGCATCGACCGAGCAACTGCTGGTCGCCTACCGGGACGTGCTGACTGTCTTGAAGGAGCATGTCGTCGACGAGCGCGCCGACCAGATGGGGCAGGGCAGTCTGGGGGACGTGCTGGCGGTCAAGCGCATCCGCGAGGTGGTGGAGACCGGTGGCGGGTTCGAGTCGCAGCTGGCGGAGATCGAGGCGCTGGCGGCCTATCGGGGCGGGAACTGGACGCCGCTGGTGGAGCGGTTCTTCCGCCCGGACCGGCCCACAATGTTCAAACTCGCCCGGGTCCTCACCTTCGTGCCCACCTCTCGGGACCGTAGCGTGCTCGACGCCCTGGAGCACGCCGTCGCCTTTCGGCATCTGACCCGTGAGCTGATCCCCGCCGCCGGCGTGGACGGCTCCGTGCTGGATCTGTCGTTCGCCTCCGCGCAATGGCGCACCACGGTGTGCGCGAAGGACCAGCCCGGGATGCTGGTGCGCCGGCACTTCGAAGCCATGGTCTTCACCTACCTCGTCGAAGAGCTCCGCTGCGGGGACATCGCCGTCGTCGGCGGCGAGGACTTCGGCGACTGGACGAGCATGCTGCTGCCGTGGGAGCGGGTGGAGCCGCAGATCCCCGTGTTCTGCCAACAGGCCGGCCTTCCGGCCACCGCCGACGGCTTCGTGGACGACCTCAGGGACCAGCTGACGAAGATCGCGCGGGCCGTGGATGCCGGATACCCGGACAACGCGGACCTGACGATCGACCCGGTCACGGGGGTGCCCTCGCTGAAGAGGCGTGAGGGAGCCGAGCGCACGGCGTCCGCCGCGGCGTTGGAGGCCGAGCTGGGCAGGCGTCTGCCGGTACGGGGGGATTCTGGAGCACCTGGCCCGGGCGGCGCACTGGACCGGTTGGTGGTACCGCCTCGGCCCGTTGTCGGGGGCGGATCCGAAGCTGAAGGATCCGCTGGCCCGGTATGTGGTCACCGCGTTCACCTACGGCTCCGGCCTCGGCGCCACGCAGGCCGCCCGGCACATGAGCACGCTGTCGGCGCACGAGCTCGCCGCGATCGCGAAACGCCGCTGCACCGCGAAGAACCTGGCCCGTGCCGGCGCTGATGTGGTCGATGCCCATCTCGACCTGGACTTGGTCCGGTCCTGGGGCGACGGGTCAGTCGCGGCGGTGGACGGCACCATGATGGATGCCGCCGTCGACAATCTCCTGGCCGAGACGTCGATCCGGTACGGAGGTCATGGAGGCATCGCCCATCACCTGGTCGCCGATGCCTACGTCGCGCTCTTCTGCAGGTTCGTGCCCTGCGGGGTCTGGGAGGCCGTCTACTTGATCGACTCCCTGCTGCAGAACCAGTCGGCCGCCCGCCCGGAGCAGGTGCATGCAGACACGCAAGGGCAGTCATTCCCTGTCTTCGGACTCGCCCACGTCCTGGGAATCGACCTCCTGCCCAGGATCCGCAATTTCCAGGACCTCACCTTCCACCGCCCCGACCCGACAGTGCGCTACCGCCACATCGACCCGCTCTTCTCAACCGACCCCCGCACCGCGATCGACTGGGAGCTGATCCGCCACCACTGGCCCGACCTCATGCGGGTCGCCCTCTCCGTCAAGCAGGGCACGGTCTCGTCGGTGACGCTACTGCGGCGCCTGAACAACCGGTCGCGAAAGAACCAGATCTACCAGACGTTCCGAGAGGTCGGGCGTTCCGTACGCACCGTCGTACTGCTGCGCTATCTGTCGGATCCGGCGCTGCGGGAGCAGATCCAGCGGGCCACGAACAAGGCCGAGGCTTACAACGGGTTCACCAAGTGGCTGCACTTCGGCAACGCCGGCTGGCTGGCCAGCCGCGACCCGGAACTGCAGGACAAGGCGGTCAAGCTCCTCGACCTCCTCGCCGCGAGCGTGGTCTTCTCCACCACCATCGACATGACCTGGACGCTGCGGCGGATGGCCCGCGAGGGCTGGACCCTGAATGCGGCCGATTTGGCGGTTCTCAGCCCCTACCGGCGCGAGAACGTACTCCGTTTCGGCGACTACACCACCGATCAGCTTCACGTACCCCCGCCCGCCTACAACCCCACACTCCATGCCGCTACCGACACTGCCGTGACAGCGGCCATCAAGAATTCCCCAGGTACGGCCAGATACTGAGGTAACTGTGCATGACCGCCGTGGGCTGTCGTGCTGCCTCGCGGTGGCCGTGTTCGTGCCCGCTCCTTTGACTCAAGCGTGGCGGTGCCGGGCCGGTCGCTAAGGTCGGCCCCATGATCAGGGACATACGTATCTGCTTCATCGGGGATTCCTTCATCCAGGGAGTCGGCGATCCGGAACACCGGGGGTGGGTCGGCCGAGTGATGGAGGCCACCGGTGAGAACATATCCGGCTTCAACCTGGGCATCAGGCGCAACACCTCCGAGGACGTCCTGCGTCGCTGCTGGCAGGAGGTCCTGCCGCGGACCCTGCCCGGTGCCGACAACCGGCTTGTCGTCTCCTTCGGAAGCAACGACACCATCCAGGAGCACGGCGCAGTGCGCGTTGATGCTGCTCGCTGTCTGGAGAACTTGGCCTCGATCCTGGACGACTGCCGACGCCAGGTCATCACCGCACTGGTAGTCGGTCCACCACCCGTCATCGGCGCGGGCGACGAGCATCTGCGACGCACGTCGAAACTCGCCGACGAGATGGGCGCCCTCTGCCGCGCGCAGCACGTCCCGTTCATCGCCACGACCCTGGAACTCGCCGAAGACCCCATCTGGACGCAGGAAGTCATGGCTGGCGACGGCGCGCACCCGGGCAGCGGCGGCTACCGGAGGCTGGCCGACCTCATCCTCGCCCGGCAGTGGCGTGAATGGATTACTCAGCCGGGCTCCTGACTCGCGCCACCCGCTCTGTCGTAACTCACTGTCACATTCGCGGCCAGATGGTTCCCCGCTATCTGGCCGCGAGCGGGGAATCGGAACTGGCCACTTACACTGCCGGCCCAGCACCAATGGCGCGACGATGATGAGTGCTTGCGGACCGGTTCTTCGGCCGCCGTCTCGGACAGCGCTGACCTCACCTCGCTCACCAGGCCGCCGACATCCTCTTGTGCAAGGCCAATCTGGTCCCGGTCGGCAAGGGCCAGCCCCACCTGGAACTCACCCGGACCATTGCCCGTCATTTCAACGACCGCTACAGCGCCGGCTCCGCCGTCCTCCCCCGACCCCGTGCTCTGCTGTCGAACGCCTCCCTCCTGCTCGGCACGGACGGCGGCAAGATGAGCAAGAGCCGAGTATTTGGCCCCCATCCGGACCCGCCGAAAGGAATATGCGGACTACCGCGCCTACCTCCGCGAGATTCTGCGCGAGGGCAACGAGCGAGCCAACGCCGTTGCCGACAGTACCCTCGCCGAGGTGCGTGCCGCGATGAACAGCCACTACTGACCCCCTGGCACTGCCGGCACAGGAGCAGAGTCCCGGGCACGCGAAAGCGACCGTGTGGGGTCACTATGCGTAATTCAATCGCTGAGGCCCGCACTGGCAACAGGCCAGCCAGGTCTTTGGAGGAGATATCCGCGAAGCGGCCCCCGCGGGGGCCGCTTCGCGGATAT
>NZ_JBHXQZ010000175.1:0-5713 GCF_042717095.1 Streptomyces sp. NPDC058632
CCAGCGCCCGATCGCCGCGGCCGCGCTGGAGGAGAAGTCCACCCGGGCCGCCTGGAGGACGATCCCCTCCTGGTCCCTGGTCACCACCGAGGACCGCAACATCCCCGTGGCCGCCCAGCGCTTCATGGCGGCTCGGGCACACGCCCGCACCACCGAGGTCGACGCCTCCCACGCGGTGTCCGTCTCACGCCCCGACGCCGTCGCCCGTGTCGTGGAGAAGGCGGCCCGCACGGTCCGCTGATCGGCAATTCCGTTCCGTCATCTCCCCTCACCACAGCCGTAACCGTCACCCGGCACTGTCACCACCAGATGCGTTCACAGCGAAAGGCAGCAACCACCATGCCGTTCATCACCGTCGGCCAGGAGAACTCCGCCTCCATCGACCTCTACTACGAGGACCACGGCACCGGGCAGCCGGTCGTGCTGATCCACGGCTACCCGCTCGACGGCCACTCCTGGGAGAAGCAGGCCGCCGCCCTGCTGACGGCCGGCCACCGCGTCATCACCTACGACCGCCGCGGCTTCGGCCGCTCCAGCCAGCCCACCACCGGCTACGACTACGACACCTTCGCCGCCGACCTGAACACCGTCCTGGAGACCCTCGACCTCAACGACGCCGTCCTCGTCGGCTTCTCCATGGGCACCGGCGAAGTCGGCCGCTACCTGGGCACCCACGGCTCCGCCCGCATCGCCAAGGCCGCCTTCCTCGCCTCCCTGGAACCGTTCCTGCTCAAGACCGACGACAACCCCGAAGGCGTCGACGGCACCGTCTTCGAGGGCATCGAGCAGGCCGTCACCGCCGACCGCTACGCCTACTTCAGCGCGTTCTTCAACGACTTCTACAACCTGGACGAGAACCTCGGCACCCGGATCAGCGAGGAGGCCGTCCGCAACAGCTGGAACGTCGCCGCCGGCGCCTCCTGGCACGCCTCGGTGGCCTGCGTGGCCACCTGGACCACCGACTTCCGCGCCGACCTCCCCAAGATCGACGTACCCACGCTGATCCTGCACGGCACCGCCGACCGCATCCTGCCCATCGAGGCCACCGGGGAGCCGTTCCGCCGGGCCCTCCCGCAGGCCGAGTACGTCGTCATCGACGGCGCCCCGCACGGCCTGCTGTGGACCCACGCCCAGGAGGTCACCGACGCCCTCCTCGCCTTCCTGGCCAAGTGACCAGTCGCCGTCGACCGACCGCTGCCGGCAACCGCAACGACTGCAAGGCGTGAGAATTGTCCGGCGCCACGGTGGTCGCGGACAGCGGCTGCCGGGGCACCGGCCTGGTCCTCCCGCGCCGCCGACAATCCGGCCGGGCCGAACTCCCGGCGTGGAAAGAGGAACGCGACACTTCGCACCGCAAGGGCCGCGCCCGCGTCGAACACGCCTTCACCCGGATGAATACCTGCAAGATCTTCCGCGCCTGCCGTCTTGAAGGCGACGGTGTTCACCACGCCATGCTCGGCATCGCCCGCCTGCACAACCTCACCCTCGCCGGGTGGCGAAGGAACCAGCAGGTCAACGGATACATCGTAGATCATTTACGGGACAACGCCCGGAAAGCGACGTTCTCGATAATCCAGTCGTGCCATTTCCACCAGATTCGGTGGGTGCTGGAGCGGTTCATGGTGTGGTTCTTCGCGCGGGTGCCGGGGTCGACCCCTTGCTTCCCCGACGGCGGGGGGGTCCAGACGACAAACTCCTAGCCCTGCCTTGAGGGATGGAGCCCGCGCGCAGGATCACCGCTCGTCGGAGCCGGGAGCCGGTGGCTGCCGACAGCCCTCTCCGGCGCGATGGGCGCGGGGTCCGCTTCGGCGTCCAGGGCGGCAAGCCGGTCCCGGACCTGCTGGGCGCTGTGAGGCAGCGCCTGCCGTTCGGCGCCGGCGAGCGCACGGACCCAGTGCGCCCGGGCGGCCTCCCGGTCGCCCATGGCCAGGCGGGTGTCGCCCAGTCGCATCAGCGCGCCGACGGCGTTCCTGTGGTCCCCCAGTTCCCCGAACGCCTCCATCGCCCGCCGGTAGGTGGCCACCGACTCCTCATACCGGCCGAGCATACGGAGGGTGTAGCCCAAGATGTCCCAGCCCTGAGCCCGCTGCCATGGGGCGTCCAGGCGCTGGAACAGGACGATGGCCTCCTCGCTGTACACAAGGCTCTTCTCGAGCTGCCCCAGGTTGGCGTACAACCAGGCGAGTTCGATGAGGCATTCGGCCAACCACAGCTCGTCCCCTGTCGCCCGGGACAGTGCGAGTCCTCGCTCGGAGGACGCCACGGCCTCCTGGATCCGGCCGAACAGATACAGCGCACACGCCGTGCCGTAGTGGGCGCGGGCCTGTTCGCCCACTACGTCGAGTTCTTCGAAGAGCGTGGTGGCGCGTTGCAGGTGGTGCAGGGCCTGTTCCTGGTGGCCCAGGTAGCCGTGGATGCTGCCGAGGTGGCGCAGACAGCGGCCTTCCTCCAGGCGGTCGCCCCGGCGTCGGGCCACTTTCAGGGCGGGGGTCAGTGCGGTGATGGCCTCCGGCCAGAACTCCCGGCGGTTCAGGTACTCCTTCAGCGACCAGGCCAGTCCGGTGATGTGATGGTCCAGCTTTTGGCTGACGGCGGTGTGCAGCAAGCCGCTCAGCACCCGGTGCTCGGCGGTGAACCACCGGTTCGCCTGTTCCACGGTGGTGAGATCTTCCGGAGTGACGCCCGGGCTTGGGGAGCCGAGGCCGAGTTCGGGCTCTGAGTCCTGCTTGAGCAGCCGGTTGGCTTCGTGGGCCGTGAACATGTAGTGGTCCAGGACCCGGAGGGTGGCGCGGTGGCGTTCGTCGGCGTCATGGGTGTGGGTGAGTTCGGTGGCGTAGCCGCGCAGCAGGTCGTGGAGGGTGAACCGGCCGGGCAGAGGCTGTTCGATGAGGCAGGAGCGGGTCAGTCCGGCGAGTATTCGGCGGGCTTGAGGGAGAGGGAGTCCGGCGAGACCGGCGGCGGCAGGGGCGCTGATGTGGGGTCCGGGGTGGAGGGCGAGGAGGCGGAAGAGGCGGGCGGCGGGCTCGTCCAGGGACCGGTAGGACCAGGAGAACACCGCCCGGACGTCGGTGGTGGTGTCGAACCCGGTGAACGCGTCCAGGCCGCCGTGGGAGTGTCGCAGGTCGTCGGCGACGGTGTGCAGGGGGAAGGCGGGTTCGAGTTCGGCGCGGGCGGCGACCACGGCCAGTGCCAGGGGCAGCCGTCCGCACAGGCGGATGATGTCGGCCGCAGCGGCGGGTTCGGCGGCCAGGCGTTCCGCCCCCAGTCGCCGTTCGAGCGTCTGGTGGGCCTCGTCCTGCGAGGGCAGCGCAAGGGTAAGGGGTTTGGCTCCGCCGGTCGCGATCAGGCCCGGGAGCTGGTTGCGGCTGGTGACCAGGGTGAGGCAGCCGCTGCCCGCGGGCAGCAGGGGGCGGACCTGCTGCTCGTCGCGGGCGTTGTCCAGGACGAGGAGGACTCGTCGGTCGGCCAGGAGGCTGCGGAACAGTGTGCTGCGGCCGGCGGTGTCCTCGGGGATGCCCTGGGCGGGGACGCCGAGAGCGGTGAGGAAGCCGTGCAGGGCGTCGCCGGGTTCCACGGCGGGCGCGTGCGGATGGAATCCGCACAGATTGACAAAGAGCTGCCCGTCGGGGAAGGAGGACGCGATGTGGTGGGCGTGGTGGACGGCGAAGGTGGTCTTGCCGACACCGGGAGCGCCACCGATGACGACGAGGGGGGCACCGGCCGGTCCCGGCCGTCCGGGCGCACCGCTTACGGCGGACAGCCATGCGCTCTCAGCCGTCCGTCCAGCGAACACCGGCAGATCGCCCGGCAGTTGCATCGGGCGCGCCAAGAGCGACGGTTCACTTCCGCCGCCGTCCCCGATCGGGCAGTCGTTCGCACCGGACGGGTCCACCGAACCGGCGGATGCCCCGGCGGTCGTACCGGACGGCGTCGCATCGGCGGTCGGCTCGGAAGACGTGGCACCGTGGGCTGCGGCGACAGGCCGCGCGCCGAGGGGTGCGGTTTCGTCCTGTTCTTCCAGTGCCTCGGGCCCCGCCGGTCGGATCGGATCACGGCTGCCTGCGGTGCCGGCCGCCGAGCCCGCCGCCTTTGCCGTCCCCGGCAGGGGCAGTGGCGGCAGGTCGTGGCGGAGGATGCCGTCGTGCAGGGCGCGCAGTGGAGGGCTGGGTTCGAGGCCGAGTTCGTCGGCGAGGTGCCGGCGCAGGTCCGTGTAGCGCTGCAGCGCTTCGGGGTGGCGGCCGGCCAGGTACAGGGCGCGCAGCAGCAGGGCCCAGCCGGTCTCCCGCAGCGGATGCCGTGACGTCAGTTCCTGCGCCGCGTCCACGGCTTCGGTGGTCCGCCCGTCCAGGAGCAGAGCGGTGGTGCGGATCTCCCGGACGCTCTGTCGCAGCTCCTCCAGGCGCGCGGCTTCGTGCGCGGCGAACAGGTGGTGCGCGGCGTCGGCCAGGGCGGCGCCGCGCCACATGTTCAGGGCGCGTCCGCTTTCCTCCAAGGCGCGGCCGGGCCGGCCCTGGTCCAGCGACTGGCTTGCCCGGGCGACGGCCCGTCCGAAGCGCACGGTGTCCCGGCTCTCGGGCGGGACGCGCAGGGCATAGCCGGCGGGCTCGGTGACCAGTACCTCGAACGTTCGCCGCCCCCGCAGATGTGAGGGTTCCAGGACCGCGCGGACCTTGCTGACGTGGGCGTGCAGGGAGGCCATCGCCCCGTCCGGTGTCCGTCCCGGCTGCTGGGACCACAGCTCCTCGCACAGCGTCTCGGGAGCGACCGCACAGCCGTCCGAGAGCAACAGCCGGATCAGCAGCAGACGCTGCTTGCGCCGCCCCGGATCCAGCACCGCGCCCGCCCGCCTCACCACCAGCGGACCCAGTAGCCCGAAATCAAGCTCATGCTTCACAGCCGTCACCGTTCTCACCCAGCACCCCGCTCAACGACGTCACCACCCGCACGCACATGACCCATGGACACGTGAGCGACCCGCTCCGGCCGCAGGAGCGCTCGTGCCGTTCCCGCAGCAGCCGGAACAGTATCTGTGCCGCACTCCCCCGCCGTTGCCGGTGCCGCCTGGTGCGGACCCTGTCGAGGCCGGTGAGCAGGGCATGTGCGTCGGGTGACCCGAGACAAGCCCATCCTGGCCGACCGCCGCGGTCGCCACCACGCTGCCCCCTCCTGCCTGTGGCACGTCCTTGGCCGAGCGCTCGCTGACGGGAAGACGGCCGCGTCGCGCATCGGCGTCGAAGCTGCTCCAGCGACTGGGCGTCCGGGCGAGGATCTCGCCGTGTGCCTGCATCGGCCCGGCGTATCCGACCCAGGCGTCCGGCCGGGTCCTCTTCGTCCGTCCGGCCCGGGCGGGCGCCGTCGTGACCGGACTTGCACCCTGCCCTCCCTGACCGGGCTGGGTTGTCGGCTGCATCGTGGGACCCCCGATCCGGGACTCGTGGAGCGCTACTCATTCGGCCACGCCTGGCGGGCTCCTGGGTTTCGCCGTCGCGCGCTGCCGCCCAGGCACCTTTGAGGTGCCCGGCCGCAGCGGCGGGTCAGTGCCTGACGCCGAAGGCGGCGGCGCGGGAAAGGAACACCGCGCCCCCGTCCTCGGCCGTCGCCAGCGCCGAGACGTACCAGGTGCCCTGGTCCAGCTCGGCCGCCTCCTTCTGCGTGACCTTCAGCGTATAGGTGCAGCGGGAGGTGTCGTCCGTGGTGCTGCGGCACGTGGCGC
>NZ_JBHXQZ010000176.1:0-5183 GCF_042717095.1 Streptomyces sp. NPDC058632
GGGGCGCCCCCCGCCACGGGGGGCGCCCCCCGGCGCGTGCGGGCGGACCGGCCGGCTGCTACGGCACCCGCACCCACTGCGCCTTGCTCGGTGTCCCGTCCGCGGTGGT
This sequence comes from Streptomyces sp. NPDC058632, assembly GCF_042717095.1. NCBI lineage: Bacteria > Bacillati > Actinomycetota > Actinomycetes > Kitasatosporales > Streptomycetaceae > Streptomyces > Streptomyces sp. NPDC058632. The sequence goes on from NZ_JBHXQZ010000176.1 coordinate 110, forward strand.
GGCGAACATCATGTACCAGCCCGCCTGGACGAGGTTCCGGCTCTTGGGCATGGTCACCGTCAGCCGGTCGCCGTCGGCCTCGAAGTCCAGGGCGACGGAGCGCTGGTCCACGTCGGTGACGTGGGTCGAGGCGCTCGGCCGGATCAGCCGGACCTTCTCGACCGACGCGGCGTCCTTCGAGGTGAAGGTGCCGGACTCGCCGTGCTCGATGGTCTGCGGGCCGCCCGACAGGTCGGGCTGCTCGTTCTCGCCGTAGAGATACGGCGGCGTGTAGATCTCGATGCGCTGCTCGAACGTGCCCGGCTTGGTGTTGGCCTTGTCGCCGTAGAGGGAGTCCGAGCCGAAGAACATCACGCGGCCGTCGGGCAGCAGGATCGAGCCGGAGTGGTAGTTGCGGCCCACCAGCGGGTCGGCGACGCGCCGGAGCTCGTTCTTCGCCGTGTCGTAGATCCGCGCCTCGAGGATGTCGGAGGCACCGCGCCCGCGGTAGTCCTCCGAACCGCCCGCGATCAGCACGCTGTCGTCGGGCAGGACCGAGGCCTGCGGGTAGCGGGTGCCCTTGTCCATGGAGGGGCCGTCCTCGAAGCGCGGGCTGTCGGCCTTGAGGTCGACGATCCGGGTCTTCTCACTGGACAGCCGGGACTCGCCGACCCCGCCGCCGCCGATCACCATGTACTTCTCGTCCTGCGCCGGGGGCAGCAGCACGGTGTTCGCCGTCTCCAGCATGTCGGCGTCGCTCAGGCCGGGGACCTTGGTGAACTTGTTGGTCTCCACGTCCCAGACGCCCGGGTCGCGGCCCACGTCGTCGGGGCCGTAGCCGGCGTTCGCACCCGAGTAGAAGATCTTGCCGTTCTGCATGAGGAACAGCGCCGGATAGGTCGGGAACTGGCGGACCTCCTCGGTGTAGGTCCACTTCTTGGTCTCCGGGTCGTAGACCTCGTTCTTGCCCGGGACGAGCTGGCCGATGTCGTCGAGGCCGGAGACGCTGAGGATCTTTCCGTCGCTCAGGGTGGTGAGCGTCGGGTACCAGCGGGCCTCCTTCATCGGGTCGACCTTGATGTACTTCTCCGCCACCGGGTCGAACTCGAAGGCGTCCCGGATGCCCTGGAAGTCCTTCTTGTCCAGGGCGAGCTTCTCGGCGATGCCGTACGTGTTTTGGGCGTCGTCGCCGGAGAGGCCCGCCACCTTGTAGTTGTCCTGCGTGCCGGTCTCGTACTTGGCGCCTTCCTGCTGCGCCTCGACGTAGATCCGGCCGACGCCCGGGGTGGTGCCCAGGAACTCGCCGGTCACCGGGTCGAAGTCCTTCTCCGCGCGGGGGACGAGCACCGGGTCCTTCGAGACGAAGGTCTTGCCGTTCTCCTTGCCGGTGAACCTGGTTCCCGCGGGCAGGGTGATCGGCTTGTCCGGGTTCTCGTTGTTGACGAGCATCAGGCCGCCGGCCTTCTTCACGTCACCCTTGAGCTTCTCGTAGCGCTTGGTGCCGCCGGCGATCAGGAGATTGCCGTTGGCGAGCTGGGTGTGGCCGGTGCAGAACAGGTCGGTCGGCGTCGGCACCTTCTTGATGGTGTCCTTGACCGGGTCCCAGATGCGGGTGTCGTACCGCTTGGCGTCGAAGTTGTCCTGGTCGTTGCCGGAGCCCGCGACGAGCAGCACCTTGCCGGTGCGCAGCAGCGCCGCGTGAATGGTGTTCTGGCGGTACTCCTCCGGGAACTCGACGATCTCCCAGCGGCCGTTCTCCGCCTTGTACTCCGGCTGATTGATCTTGTACTGGTGGTATTTCTCGGACCCTTCGCGGTACAGCCACGGCCCGTTCATGCCGGCCAGCGCGAGTACCACCGCCGTGCCTATCGCGATCCGACGGGCGCGACGGCGGCCTGCACGGTCGTTCATTCCTTACGTCCCCCAAGTCCACCCAGGGCGATCTGCATCGTCTGGTCGTTGCCGGAGCTGTTCCCGGCACCTGTCGTTCCGCCCGTTCCGCCCGTTCCGCCCGGTTCTTCCGGTCCGTCGTGCGAGGCGGCCCAGCTGGGCCGGTCCGGCCGGCCGTGCGCGGCGTGCTGCTGCTGTGCGTGCGGAGGCTGCCCGTACTGCTGCCCCTGCGCCTGAGCCCGGTACTGCGGTGCCTGCTGCTGCACGCGCGGGAGCACCTGCAGCTGCTGCGTCGCGGGTTCGTGGGCGACGTCCTTCGGCGGGTCCGCCGCCGGCCGGTCGTCCGGGTGCCGGCCCGCCGCGTGGGCGCCGGGCGGCTTCTTCCTGTCCTGACGCATGCCGTGCCGCCAGGCGAACATGGGTGCGGCCGTGATCATCAGGGCGAACGTCGCCCAGATGACCATCGCCGGGTGCGAGTGCCCGTAGACGAAACCGGCGGCGATGGAGCCACCGAAGATCAGGATGAAGTACCAGTGGTACCGGAAGGTGCCGAACCAGGTGTCCGGGCTGGCCGAGTCGCCCTTGGGCGTGACGACGAACTTGCTCTTGCGGCGCAGGACGGAGTCGATCAGCGCCTTCGCGTAGAGCGGCGCCGACAGCGCGGACATGACCATACCGGCCACACCGCCGGAGCCCTCCGGCTCGTGCGGGGAGACGTTGTGGCGGCGGTTCCAGATGTAGAGGCCGATCTGGAGCGCGGAGGCGTTGCCGTAGAGCATCAGCCAGACCGCGGGGTCGATGTTCACACCCGAGGCGCCCAGGCCCAGGAACAGCGCACAGCTCAGCGCGGCCAGGATCCAGTTGAGGGCCGACATCGGGTAGAAGATGATCATCATGGTGTAGTTGAAGAGCTTGCTCGGCGGCAGCGAGTACCAGCCCTTCCAGTACTGCTTGAGGATCGTCTCGTACGTCCCCCGGGACCAGCGCATCTGCTGGGTGAAGAAGTCCGTCCAGGCGTTGGGGCCCTCGCCGACCGCGAGCACGTCCGGGGTGTAGACCGAGCGCCACTTCCTGCCCGTCGCCGGGTTCTTGGCGCGGTGCATCTCGAAGCCGGTCGCCATGTCCTCGGTGATCGAGTCGTACAGGCCGCCGATCTGCTGGAGCGCCTTGATGCGCACGGCGTTGGACGTGCCGACGAACATGGGGGAGCCGTAGCGGTTGCCGGCCCGCTGGATGAGCGCGTGGAAGAGGAACTGCTGCGACTCGGCGGCCTTGGTGACGAAGTTGTCGTAGTTCCCGTAGACCTGCGGGCCGATGACGAAGCCGACGTTCGGGTCGCGGAAGAAGCCGAGCATCCGCTCCAGGTAGTTCGGCAGCGGGACGTGGTCGGTGTCCACCGAGGCGAAGAACTCGTAGTCGTCGCCGTGCGCGTCGAGCCAGGCGTTGTAGTTGCCGTGCTTGGTCCTGGCTCGGTGCGGGCCCTTGGCCTGGTTCCACTTCGCGACGCCCTTGCGGGAGAAGTGGTGCACACCGAGGCGCGCGCAGACCTCCTTCACCTCGGGGTCGTCGCCCTCGTCGAGCAGCCAGACGTGCATGGTGCCCCGGTGGCGGATCCTGACGGCCGCCTCCAGGGTCTTCGTCACCATCTCCAGCGGCTCCTTGCCGGGCACGAAGGAGGTGAGGAAGGCGACCCGGGTGCCGGTCTCGGGCACCACGGGGACCGGATCGCGGGCGACCAGCGTGGCGTGCGCGTTGGACAGCACGTTCAGGCAGCGGAAGAGCTCGATCAGACCGATCGAGACGAGCATCACGACGTCGAGGGTGGGCAGCCAGTCGAACGCCGGGTAGTCGCGCTCCGTCCAGTGCGCGGGCTGGAGCAGCCACACCAGCAGCACCACCGACAGCAGCGGGGCCGCGGCCAGCATCAGCGCGATGCGGATGCGGTGCGGCTCCTGCGAGATCAGCGAGCGGTACTGCACCGTGTACGGCCTGCCCGGATCGGGCTGGGTGAGGGGACCTGAGAGCCGGCTGTAGTGCTCGTAGTCGTATCTCGGCAGCGTCTTCTTGATCCGGCGGAAGGCACCCGTGTTTCCGGTCCGGTGCGCAGGCACCCTGAGCTGGGTGGTCTGGGACGGGTCGTCGTCCCTCTGGGCGCCCGACGGCGTCGACGTCATGAGTGTCATCCCCCCACACACGGTCCAGCCGCGTGTTTCGTCGCTTCCTTCCGCCCGCGTCCGGTCCCCCTCGACCTTCACGGACGTGTCAAGTGGTAGACCGCTGCCACCACGTCACCCACACCATATAGACACGGCGCAGCGCTCTTTTCGGTTGCACGGTGCGTCCCGTCGGCATGTCCCGGAGGGCGGGTTCCCCCGCCCCGCCCCGTCCGCAACCGGTTTCCGGCCCCCCAACAGCCGCGACCCCGCGGCATCGTGAAGGGTCCAGGCTGTACAGGTTCCATCATGATCGCAAGGTGTGACATCCGGCACTCACCGGTCATACGATCCCATTGTGACCGGTGGGGGAGTCACGTGGGGCCCATGTTCCATACGTGCGGTGAAGAGGGAGCGTTCAGCGGAAACGAGAGGGTTTCCGGCCAAAAAGCGACGGGCCCCTCGATCACGAGGAGCCCGTCCTGCCGGTGCGCCGCCAGGGACTCGAACCCCGGACCCGCTGATTAAGAGTCAGCTGCTCTAACCAACTGAGCTAGCGGCGCTCACTGACGCCTCAACTCTACCGGACCTCTCGGGGTGCTTCCGACCGCCGCCCGGGGTGGGCTCCCGGATTCCGTCCGCCCGCGCCGCCCGCATCGGCGCGACTGCGTCATTCGGACCGTCAGGGTGCGTTCCCTGCCGAGAGTTGAGAAGCTGACATTTGTGTACAGGTGTGAGGTATCCCACGGAACGTGTGGTCGGCCATGTGGCCGGAACTGTGAGGGGATTCGCATGGATCGCACGGATCGCAGGGGGTCCCCGGGGTGTGGGGAGGCCGATCCCGCGAGCTGCTGCGACTGCCCCGGCGGTGTGCACCGGCGCGGAGGCCGGAGGCACACATGGCCCTGACCACTCCCGGCACTCCCGAATCCGGACGTCCCGCGGCCGGGAGCGAACACCCGGCGGTGGGGCGGCCCGCGCGGGTGATCCACACCGGGGCGACCACCGAGATCCCCGTCCACCTCCTGTTGCGTGACGGCACCGGCCCGGGG
>NZ_JBHXQZ010000177.1:0-5147 GCF_042717095.1 Streptomyces sp. NPDC058632
AGGCCGAGAACGAGGCCCTGCGCCGGGAGCTGGCGGCAGCGCGCAAGGAGATGCACCGGCTCGCCACGGAACGGGACATTCTCCGCAAGGCGACGGAGTTTTTCGCACAAGAGATGACCTGGTGATCAACTGAAGCTTCCCCTTGATCGTGGACACCTGGAGACTGGGGTGTGAGCGCCCAGAGGAAGCTGTGCCAGGTGGGAGGCAAGTACACGAAGCGGTACTCGGAGGAGTGCAAGCGGGACGCGATCGAGCTGGTGCGGTCGTCGGGCCGGACGGTGACCGAGGTCGCCCGGGAGCTCGGGGTCAGTTCGGAGTCGCTGCGGGGGTGGGTGAAGAAGGCCCGCGCCGCCCAGGGCACCGGATCGGGACCCGGTGCCGTGCGGGCGGGGCAGGCCGCCGACGATCGGGACGAGGAGCTGAGGCGGCTGCGGAAGCTGACCGCCGAGCAGGCGGAGACGATCGAGATCCTGAAAAAGCGACGGCCTTCTTCGCGAGGGAGGGCGACCGGTGAGCGCGGTATGCCGGTTCATCCACGCGGGGAAGGCGAACCACCCGGTCGCGCTGCTGTGCAAGGCGATGACAACGGCCCGCTCCACGTACTACGCGTGGGTGGCCGGGGCCGAGGCCCGCGAAGCGCGGCGGCGGGCGGACGAGGCACTGGCCCACGAGATCACGGTGGTCCACCTCGCCTCCCGGCGGAACTACGGCGTCCCGCGCGTCACCGCCGAACTGCGCCGGCGGGGCCGGCCGGTCAACCGCAAGCGGGTGGAGCGGGTCATGCGGGAACACGGCATCGCCGGGAACAGCCGGCGCACCGGACGCCGCGGCCTGACCAAGGCCGACACCCGGGCTGCCCCGTCACCGGATCTGATCGGCCGGGACTTCACCGCCACCCGCCCCGGCACGAAGATCGTCGGGGACATCACCTACATCCCCACCGCCGGGGGCCGGCTCTACCTCGCCTCGTGGCTGGACCTGGCCACGCGCGTGGTGGTCGGTTACTGGATGGCCGACCACCACCGCGCCGGCCTCGTCGTGGATGCCCTGGACATGGCCGCGAAGCTGGGCCGCCGGGAGCCCGGCTGCGTGATCCACAGCGACCGCGGATCGGAATACACCGCCGGTCAACTCCGAGTAAAAATAAGCGAGTCGGGTTTCGGCAAAGCATGGGGCGGACCGGCAGCTGCTTCGGCAACGCCGCCGCGGAGAGCTTCCGGGCCGTACTGAAAGAGGGGATCGGCCCCCGCTTCTGGCCCGACCGGGCCACCGCCCGCGCCGACATCTTCGACTTCGTCGAGACCTTCTACAACCGACGCCGTCTGCGCAAGCACATCCCCTGGGGCCAGCTCACGTCCCACGAGACACGCCTGCGTCACCAGCAGGATCAGGCCCTCGCGGCGTAACGACGACGTGTCCAAGGTCACGGGGAAACTTCAACCGTCGGCAGAGACCTGATGCTGGACGGCGCTATGCGACGCGTTGGCGTGTCCCGCCCAGCTGATGTCTCACGCGTTCCCCGCTCCACCTGCCGGGATGTTATTGGCACGCTCCTCCCCTTCCGGCACCGCGCGCCGGGGTTCTCCGGCTGGCATAGAGACGCTGGCAATCGAGTCCAGGGCTGCACATTGCCCGCACTTATCGTCCCTCGGGTCTAGAGAAGCGTGGTTGGCCTGTACGCCCAGCGATCCCGTATCTAGGCCGGCTTCTTCTCGCCCGACACGCCCTCTTTGACAATGCGGAGGAAGTCTCCGTATTGTCGGAGAGTGGTAATCGGAGACGCTCTCCGTTTCTTCGTCTTGCCTGGAGGGGCTAGTCGTGTCAAGCCGTCAGATGCTCCTGTGCATGCAGTTCACCAGCGGTTACGGAGCCGAGCCCGGGGCGTGGCGCCTTCCTGGGGCGAACCTGCGCAGCTATACGGACATGGACCAGTTCGTGCGGTACGCGCAGGCAGCCGAGCGAGGCAAAATCCAGTTGCTGTTCTTCGCGGACACTCCGGTTCTGGACGTGGACCTCGAACACCAGGTCCCGCATTTCGCGATCGACCCGTTGCTGGTGATGACGTCCATAGCGCGCGAGACGGAACGGATCGGGCTGGTCTCCACCGCCTCCACCACCTTCAACGAGCCCTACAGCCTCGCCCGCCAGTTCAAGGCGCTGGACGTGATCAGCCACGGCCGGGCCGGGTGGAACGCTGTCACCACCTCCGACCCCGCCGCCGCGGCGAACTTCGGCCGCGCTGTCCCCCCGCGGGCGGAGAAGTACGAGCGGGCCCACGAGGTCGTCCAGATCGTGCAGGCACTGTGGGGAAGCTGGGAGAAGGACGCGTGGGTCCTGGACGTGGACGGCAAGCGGTTCGCCGACATGGACAAGATCCAGCCGGTCGGCCTCCAGGGCCGCCACGTCGCCTCCCGCGGCCCGCTGCCCATTCCGCCCTCCGAACAGGGCCAGCCGGTCATCTTCCAGGCCGGCGGCGGTAGTTACGGCCTGGAGCTGGCCGGCCGCTACGCCGACGGCGTCTACGCCAACCCCTACACCATCGAGGACGGCCAGACGCAGCGCCAGGCGCTGCGCGATGCCGCCAAGCGCGCTGGGCGGGACCCGGACGAGGTGAAGATGTTCGCCGGTTTCATGCCGGCCATCGCCGGCTCCCGCCGGGCCGCCCTCGACCGGCGGCGGTTCCTGGATGAGTCCGTAGATCTGCGTCAACGCGTCCGCTACCTCGGCGCCATGATCGGCCTGCCGCTCAGTTACGGGCAGATCGACGAGCCGCTGACCGCGGACCAGTTGGCCGACGCCGTGCCCAGCCCGCGCGACCCGCGCTCCGCCCGCGCCCTGGAGGTGGCCCGGGAGGGCTGGACCCTGCGCGACGTGCTCGCCCACGGCGTCATCGACTACCACCCGGTCGTGGCTGGCACCGCCGAGGACGTGGCCGACCACATGCAGCAGTGGTTCGAGGTCGGGGCCTGCGACGGCTTCTCCCTGGCCATCGACGGCTACCACGACGGCGTCGACGCCTTCGTTGACCAGGTCGTCCCCCTCCTGCAGGAACGCGGCCTGTTCCACCTCGACTACGAAGGCCCCACCCTGCGCGACCATCTCCACGCGCGCGAACAGTACGGCCTCGACCCGCGCGTCACGGAAACGGCGGCCCGATGATGTCCACCAGCGCTTCTCTGCAATCCAGCACAGCGGCGCAGCAGGCGTTCCGCGACGTCATGGCCATCGTGGCGTCTCCGGTCGCCGTGGTCACCGCCCTGGACGGCAGCCGCCCGCACGGCACCACGGTCAGCGCCTTCGCATCCCTGTCCCTGACGCCGCCCATGGTGCTGGTATCGCTGGACGAACGCTCGCACCTGCTAGCGGTCATCCGCCGCAGCGGCCGCTTCGGCCTCAACGTCCTCGGTGCGCACCAGGCCGATCTGGCCTCCGTCTTTGCCCGCTCCGGACCCGACAAGTTCGACGGAATCGACTGGTCGCCAAGCGAGGAACTGCCGCGGCTGCCTGACGCCGCCGCATGGATCGCCGCCGAGGTGGCCGACTGTGTCGAAGCCGGGGACCACACCGTCCTGCTCGCCCGTGTAACGGCCGCGAAGCCGGGTGAGGGATCCCTGGGACCGCTGACGTATCACCGGCGCTCCTTCGGCACGCACACACCACTGGCCTATTGACCGTGCGGCACGTCGAGGCAGGTATGGGATCTAGGGCCAGGCCCGGAGCAGGAGGCGACTCGCCTGCCCTGTCCCGCCCGGCTTACGGCGCCGCGGACGACCGTCACCGAAACCTGCCCGGGCCGCTCGGTCCCGGGGACACCAAGGAAGCAAGGAGCAACGATGCCGACGCTGGGAATCATCGGAAGCGGCAACATCGGATCCGCGGTCGCACGGCTGGCGGTGGCTGCAGACATCGACGTGGTGCTCGCCAACTCGCGCGGTCCCCAGAGCCTGACGGACCTCATCGGGGAGTTGGGGCCGCGCGCCGCGGCAGGCACCGTCGAGGAGGCCGCCCGCGCCGGGGAGGCGACCGTGCTCAGCATTCCCCTGACCGCGTACCGCGACCTGCCCGCCGGCCTGCTGGAGGGTAGGACCGTGCTGTCCACCGGGAACTACTACCCGTTTCGCGACGGCCGGATCGCCGAACTCGACTCCGAGGAGGTGACCACGGCCGAGCTGGAACAGCAGCTCCTGCCCGGCGCGCTGCTGGTCAAGGCCTTCAACAACATCCTGGCCCACCACATCCCCCAGCTGGCCCGGCCCGCCGGGGCACCGGACCGCAGCGCCCTGCCCATCGCCGGAAACGACCCCGACGCGAAGGCCCGGGCGGCAGAACTGATCGGCCGGCTCGGCTTCGACACGGTGGATGCCGGAACCCTGGACGAAAGCTGGCGCTTCGAGCCCGAGGCCGGCGCCTACACCCGTATCTACCTCGCTGATCCCGAGGTGCCGGCCGAGCACATGCTCCAGGCCCCCGCGGCGGCACTGCCCGCCGACAAGCTGCAAGAGGCGCTGCAGACCGCCCAGCGGGTGAAGGTGGCCGCGCGCACCTTCTGACAGCACATGTCCGAGCAACGCCCGCCCCGGGCGCTGCGCGCGCGAACCCCTTTGGCCCCGGCGTCGAACGACGCCGGGGCCAAAGGGCACTCGGGGCGGGCGGAGGCGTGTACCGCTCGACGGCGGACGAGATGTCCGCATACGGGGCGGACCCCTTTTGCTCACATGAACAGGACCCGGTTCAGGCGGACGCCGTACCCCGCGTCGGGATTCGTGGTGGCGTCCCCGACCCTTTCCTGGATCGCGGCGACGGCCAGGTCGCGCCGCCGGGGCAGGCGATCGGCCTCCGCGGCGGCCAGCGCGCCCGGCATCTCCTGGCGGGAAAGGTCCGTGCAGTAGCACGGCGCGCCCGGCTGCTGACGCCACGAATCCGCGAGGGTCCCGGCGTCGACGGCGTCACATCCGGTGTCCTCGACCAGGGCCATGGCCACCTGACGGTCCCGGTCGCGGTCGGCGGCGACGGGGATGGCGATGCGGTCCGGGCTTCCCGCGGGCTCGCTCTTAGGTCCTGTCTGGAGTTCGGATCAAGAGTGTGGTGCGATGCTGCGGAGCCAGAGCATTGCCCCACACAGGTGCAGTCCGGCCTCGTAGCTCTCC
>NZ_JBHXQZ010000178.1:0-5021 GCF_042717095.1 Streptomyces sp. NPDC058632
GCCGCCATGCTCGACGCCCGCGACGCCGCCCCGCTGCCGGACTGGCTCGAGCAACTCACCACCGCCCGCCTTCCGGCCCTGGCCAGCCTGGCCAAAGCCATCCGCGAGGACCAGACCGCAGTCATGCAGGGCATCACCACCCCGTTCAACTCCGGCGTCAACGAAGGCCGCATCACCGACCTGAAGCTCCAGAAACGGATCATGGCCGGACGCGCGGGGGTCCCACTGCTCCGCCACCGCGTCATCCTCATAGCCCTGCTCCGACGCCACTACGGGTGACGGAGCGTCACCGGCGCACGGTTGCACACCTCGGCTTCACGGAAATCTTGCCAGGGCCCTGAACGTGCTCAACCCCGTACAGGTGAACGTGCTCAGTTGATGATGCGCTGACCACGGGCTCTTGTCAGTCCGCAGACGGTCGACGGCGCTGGGCTGCCGGGCACTTCTCATGCCACCTTGATGACAACCTTGCCCGCAGTGTGACCGTTCTCGACGGTGGCGAGGGCGGCCAGGGCGTCGGAGAGCGGATGGACCGCAGTGATCACGGGTGCGAGAACTCCGTCGAGGGCCAGCCGGGCCGACCGCTCCAGGCTCTCCCGGTCGAGGCGCCGCTCGACGAAACGCCCACCGAGATCGGGCACAGACATATCACCCACAGCGATGACGTTGCGTGGATCCCGGGCCAGCGGAGCGACCGTCCGCAGCGAGGTGCCTCCGACCAGGTCGACGATCCCGTCGAGGCCGTCCGGAACCAGCTCGCGTGCCGCGGCGACGACGTCCCCGGCGGTGTAGTCGATGAACCGCACCCCGATGGCCTCGGCCTGCTCGCGCTTGGCGGTACTCCCGGTGCCGATCACACGCAGCTCGCGCCCGACGGCCAGCCGGGCGACAGCGAGGCCGACCCCGCCCCCGACCCCGTTGACCAGGACCGTGGCACCGGCCGGGAGGCCTAGCTGGTCGAGCACGTCCACCGCGGTCGTCCCGGTCACGGGCAGTGTTGCCGCCACGGTCGCGGACAGGCCCGCCGGGATGCGCGCGGTGTTCGGCGCGGACAGCACCGTCGTCTCGGCGTAGGTGCCGCCACCAGTGAGTGCGAAGCCGAAGACCGCGTCACCCACTTCGAGCCCGTCGACGTCCTCGCCCCGGGCGAGAACGGTTCCCGCTGCCTCCATACCCAGCACACGGGGGAACGGACGCCCGCCGTCGAGCCCGGGGACCAGACCCGAGCGCAGCATGTGGTCGAGGGGATTCACGCCGGCCACGTCGACCCGGATCAGTACTTCGCCGCTACCAGGGACGGGATCGGGACGATCGAAGAACTTCTGCACCTCGGGCCCGCCATACCTGCCGAAACCCCACGCCTGCCCCATCTTCTGCCGCCTCCCGTGTGACCGACCCGGTGATTCCGGGCTCTGCAGCCATCCTCACCTCTCACATCGATGTCAGGGGCAACCGACTGAGACGCAGGTCACAGCATCAGGCCAACCGTGCCGCCGGCTCCGGCGACGTGGACAGCTCCGCCCGGTGCCGGCTGTTGGCTCTGATCAGCACGTCGAGCGCATCCCGGGTCTCGATCAGGTGCGCGATGTCGTCGTCGATCCGGTCGCGCTCGCGCATCATCGCCGTGAACGTCTCCTCGGCGACGCCCAGGTCACCCGGGACGTCCACACACGGCAGCACAGTCGCGATCACTCGGCTGGACATACCCGCGTCGAACAGCTGTCGGATGAGCGACACGCGCTGGACTGCCTCAGCGGAATAGTGACGCTGCCCGGTATCGGAGCGTGAGCTGGTCAGCAGGCCCTGCTCTTCGTAGTACCGCAATGAGCGCGGACTCACGCCCGTGCGTGTGGACAGCTCGCCGATCCGCATTCCTGAGAGCCTACGCTCGCGTACTCCAGGTGTGTCGGCGGCGGCTGAATCCGGTTCTGGATCACTTTCCGTGCCAGAGCCACGGAGGGTCACCACAACCGCGATCATGAACGGCCGTGGGTGATGTGTTCCTCCAGGACCTGTGGTTCCACCGGGTCGAAGGCGTTGTGCTCGAAAGTGCAGTGGTCGACGGCGAGTTGGTGATCGTGCGGGCCCGCGCGTCGGCGGAGCGGGCTGCGTGTCCTGCTTGCTCGACGACGTCGGGCCGAGTGCACAGCCGATACGTACGCCGCCTCGCCGACACCGCAGTCGGCGGTCGTCACGTGGTGATCGAGTTACAGGTCCGGCGGTTCCGCTGCCGCGACCGCGCCTGCCGGCAGGCCACGTTCGCCGAGCAGGTCGACGGGCTGACCTTCCGGCACGGGAGACGAAGCGCCGGGCTGCAGACGGTGCTGCAAAAGGTGGCGGTGATGCTGGCGGGCCGGGCCGGCGCCCGCCTGGCGGACACGCTCGCGGTCCGGGCGAGCCGGTCGACGCTCCTGCGGCTGATACGCCGCCTTCCGGAGCCGGAAGTGCACACACCACGGGTTCTCGGAGTGGACGAGTTCGCCCTGCGAAAGGGACACAACTACGGCACGATCCTGGTAGACATCGACACGCGCCGTCCGGTTGACCTGTTGCCCGACCGGGCCACGGCAACGGTGGCTGCCTGGCTCACCGACCATCCCGGCGTCGAGGTGATATGCCGTGACCGGTCGACCGCTTACGCCGAGGCCGGACGGCTCGGCGCCCCGGATGCGATCCATGTCGCGGACCGGTGGCACATCTGGAAAAACCTGGTGGAAGCCGTCGAGAAGACGGTCATCCAGCACCGCGCCCTGCTGCGCGAGCCGGAGGAAACTCCCCCGGTCCGCGCTGAGCCCCTCGAGAATCCGGCTCTTATGCCGCGTTCCCTGGATGAGCCACGACAGTCAGGCCGTCTGTCCGATCGGGTGCGGGAGCAGCACTCGGCCGTCCATGCCTTGCTGGATGAGGGGCTCGGGCTGCGGCCGATCGCCCGCCGGCTGGGCCTGGCCCGCAACACTGTCCGCCGACTCGCGAATGCGGCCACCGCGGACGAGCTCCTCGTCGGACGGTGGACCGGCAGAACCAGCATCCTCGATCCCTACAGGCCCTACCTGCATCAGCGGTGGGCGGAGGGCTGCACCGTCGCCCGCCGCCTGTTCGAGGAAGTTCGCGAGCGCGGCTATCCCGGTGGCGAGAGCGTCGTGAAGAAGTACGTGCAGCGGCTCCGCGAAGCCTTCCCGCACGACGATCCGCCCCGCAAAGCGCCGTCCGTGCGGGACGTGACCAGCTGGATCACCCGTCGCCCCGACCGCCTCACCGACGACCAGGCCCAGCAGCTCAAGCAGATTCTCGCCCGCTGCCCCGCCCTCGGCAGAACCGCCGAACACGTTCGTCTCTTCGCCGAGTTGATGAACGACCGCCGGGGCCGGGACCTCAGTCAGTGGACAGAGCGCGTGCAGGCTGACGACTTGCCCGCCCTGCATGGCTTTGTCACCGGCCTCGGCCAGGATTTCGATGCCGTCGTCGCCGGGCTCAGCCTGCCCTACAGCTCTGGAGCGGTCGAGGGCCACAACAACAAGATCAAGATACTGAAGCGGCAGATGTTCGGCCGCGCCAACTTCGACCTGCTCCGCAAGCGGGTCCTCCTCGCAGCGTGAGGCCGTTCATGATCGCGGTTGTCAGCGGCCAGTTCGGAATCCCCACGTACGGCCAGTTGTGATGTCACTCTTGGCTACGGCCCGGGCTCGACGTCTGACCCGATCGGTCACATGCGGATGAACGCGACCGGTTGTCGGGCCACGTCAGTGCCAGGCACAGGCGATCAGCTGTCCGCGGAGTGGGCGTCGGCAAGGGCCTCGCCGAAGAGCCGTCCGGCGAGTTCCACGCAGCGCATCCGGGCAGGAGAGAAGTCGTAAGGCATCTTGGTGATCGCTGTGGCGGCACTCACCTCTGTGCCCTCCTCCCCTTTCAGGTCGGCGTCGTAGATCTCGAAGATCTTCTCCTCGGCCGCGTCGAGACCAGTTGCCTCGATGGCCTGATTCAGGGCCATTTGGTGAGCGCATCGCTGTACGGCGAGCTCTTCGACGCGCGGGTCGTCGGGTTCGACGCCGTCGTCGAGGGCGGCCTCGGCCGCCTCAAGACGGTCCTCCTCGGCCCGCAGGTCGGGGTGGGTGGCCAGCACGATGAACGTGCCGGCCTGGATGGCGGCGCCCAGCGGCCCGAAGATCCGTTCTGTGACTAGCAGGGCGTCCAGATCGGAGGGGCGCAACGCGCCCGGGGGCAGGTGGCTGAGCCGGTCCGTGACCAGTTCGGAGAGCAGCCCCAGCGGGCTGCCCACCGCCTGCAGGCGCTGGACAGCCGCGCGCCGACGTTTGATGGCGGCCTCCTGCGCCGCCAAGGTTTCCTCCAGCCTGCTCAGGACCGACTCGATATCCGGGGCTTGGTCCAGGGCTTCGTCTCCAGCTTCGTCCCGGGCTTCGCCGAAGGCGGCCCGCATGTCGTCCAGGCTGATACCGGCATCAGCCATCTTGCGGATCCACAGCAGGCGGGTCATGTCGTCATAGCCGTAGCGGCGGCGGCCGTCCCCGCCGCGCTCGGGCTCCGGCAGCAGACCGATCTCGTGGTAGTGGCGGATGGCGCGTGGGGTGATCCCGGCGAACGCAGCGGCATCACCGATCTTGACCTGCCGGGGAGGCGTGAGGGAGGGGTACATCGCAGACAGAGCCTTTCGTGCTGTGGTGCCCCGACCCCACCACATGCCGCTACGGCATGTGCAACAACCCCATCCAGGTGCTACCGGAGCCAGGCCCTAGCTGCCGCCGGGACCGATCAAGAACGACGAACCATCCGGGAACGCAGAGTGACCGCCAGCGGCCAGATAGCTCCCCGCCAAGTGGCCGCTGCTGGGGAATTCCCACTGACCGCCGACACGCGGTTGTGGTGACCCTCCGTGGCTCTGGCACGGAAAGTGATCCAGAACCACGATTACCCGTCGCCGACAGGGCGAGGGCAGTGGCCCGGGAACCTCATGGACCCTTGAACTCTGGGACGCCTGACCGCCATTGCTGGCTCATGCGGTTTCG
>NZ_JBHXQZ010000179.1:0-4989 GCF_042717095.1 Streptomyces sp. NPDC058632
TCCGAGGACAGATCCTGTACGGCACCGACGCCGGTGGCTGCGGCGCGGGCTCGGCTGCCACGACCCGCACCACCGCCCCGGCTTCGCCGTGACCGGTATCCGGGGCCGGAGTCCGCGGCAGCCCCGTCAGAGTTCCGTCAAGGCCGGATTCCGCACCCCGGCGGGCGCCTTCGGCCGCCCGGGACGAACGTAGGGTCGATTCCGCGCAGACAGCGGTGAACCGGCGACCGGCGACCGGCGGCGGCCGTGCTGTCCGGAAACCGGAAGACAATGAGGGCATGGGACGCGGCAGACTTCGGATCCACCTCGGCGCGGCACCGGGCGTCGGCAAGACGTACGCGATGCTGTCCGAGGCGCAGCGCCGTGTCGAGCGGGGCACCGACTGCGTGGTGGGCTTCGTCGAGCACCACGACCGGCCGCGCACCAGGGCGCTGCTGGAGGGCCTGGAACAGATACCGCGCCGGGAGCTGGAGCACCGGGGCGCCGTGCTCTCCGAGATGGACCTCGACGCCGTCCTCGCCCGCCGCCCCCAGGTGGTTCTCGTCGACGAACTCGCCCACACCAACGTGCCCGGCTCGCGCAACGCGAAGCGCTGGCAGGACGTGGAGGAACTGCTGGCCGCCGGGATCGACGTACTGTCGACCCTCAACATCCAGCACCTGGAGTCCCTCGGCGACGTGGTGGAATCCATCACCGGCGTCCGGCAGCAGGAGACCGTACCGGACGAGGTGGTGCGGCGGGCCGAGCAGACGGAGCTGGTCGACATGACGCCCGAGGCGCTCCGCCGCCGCATGGCGCACGGCAACGTCTACCAGCCGGACAAGGTCGACGCCGCCCTCTCGAACTACTTCCGTCCCGGCAACCTCACCGCGCTCAGGGAACTCGCGCTGCTGTGGGTGGCCGACCGGGTCGACGAGTACCTCCAGCGGTACCGCAGCGAGCACGACGTCTCGGCGATCTGGGGCTCACGCGAACGGATCATGGTCGGCCTGACCGGCGGCCCCGAGGGCCGCACCCTGATCCGCCGTGCCGCGCGGCTGGCCGAGAAGGGCGCCGGGGGCGAGGTGCTCGCGGTCTACGTCGCCCGCGGCGACGGGCTCACCGCCGCCTCGCCCGGCGAGCTGGCCGAGCAGCGGACCCTCGTGGAGAGCCTGGGCGGCACCTTCCACCACGTGGTCGGGGACGACGTCCCGGCCGCCCTGCTCGCCTTCGCCCGGGCGGCGAACGCCACCCAGCTCGTGCTGGGCTCCTCGCGCCGCAAGACGTGGCAGTACGTCTTCGGCCCCGGCGTCGGCGCGACCGTCGCGCGGGACTCCGGTTCCGACCTGGACGTGCACATCGTCACCCACGAGGCGATCGCCAAGGGGCGCGGACTGCCGGTGGCCCGGGGCGCCCGGCTCGGGCGGTCGCGGGTGGCGTGGGGCTGGGCGGTCGGGGTGGCGGGTCCCGCGCTGCTGGCCGTGCTGCTCAGCGCCTTCGACCCGGGCCTGGCCAACGACATGCTGCTGTTCCTGGCACTGACCGTGGCCGCGGCGCTGCTCGGCGGGCTGCGCCCGGCCCTGGCCTCGGCCGCGTTCGGCTCGCTCCTGCTGAACTACTTCTACACCCCGCCCCTGCACCGCTGGACGATCTCCGACCCGAGGAACATCGTCGCCATCATGATCTTCGTCGCCGTCGGCGCGGCGGTGGCGTCCGTCGTCGACCTCGCCGCCCGCCGCACCCATCAGGCGGCCCGGCTGCGCGCCGAGTCGGAGATCCTGTCGTTCCTCGCCGGCAACGTGCTGCGCGGCGAGACCGGTCTTGAGGAACTGCTGGAACGGGTCCGAGAGACGTTCGGCATGGAGTCGGCGGCGCTGCTGGAACGCGCCGGCGACGTCGAGCCGTGGACCTGTGCCGGGCGGGCCGGCACCGGACCGGCCCTCGAACGGCCCGACGACGCCGACGTGGACGTCCCGGTCGGGGACCACCTGGCGCTCGCGCTGACCGGCCGGGTCCTGCCCGCCGAGGACCGCCGGGTACTGGGTGCCTTCGCCGCCCAGGCCGCCGTCGCCCTGGACCGCCGCCGGCTGCGCGCCGAGGCCGACCGGGCGCGCACCCTCGCCGAGGGCAACCGCATCCGCACCGCCCTGCTGGCCGCCGTCAGCCACGACCTGCGCACCCCGCTGGCCGGGATCAAGGCCGCGGTCTCCTCGCTGCGCTCCGAGGACGTCGACTGGTCGCCCGAGGACCGGGCCGAGCTGCTCGAGGGCATCGAGGGTGGTGCCGACCGCCTGGACCACCTGGTGGGCAACCTGCTCGACATGTCCCGCCTGCACACCGGCACGGTCACCCCGCTGATCCGCGAGGTCGACCTGGACGAGGTGGCGCCCATGGCGCTCGGCGGGGTGCCCGAGGGCAGCGTCACCCTGGACGTCCCGGAGACCCTGCCCATGGTCGCCGTCGACCCCGGGCTGCTGGAGCGGGCGATGGCCAACCTGATCGAGAACGCCGTCAAGTACGCTCCCGCCGGCACCCCCGTCCTGGTGGCCGCCAGCGCGCTCGCCGACCGGGTCGAGGTCCGGGTGGTCGACCGCGGCCCCGGCGTCCCCGACGACGCGAAGGACCGCATCTTCGAGCCCTTCCAGCGCTACGGCGACGCTCCGCGCGGGGCCGGGGTGGGCCTCGGCCTGGCGGTGGCGCGCGGCTTCACCGAGGCCATGGGCGGCTCCCTGAACGCCGACGACACCCCCGGCGGTGGCCTCACCATGACGCTGACCCTCCGCGCGGCTGCCCCCACGGCGACGGAGGACACGGCGGCGACGACCGCGACGGCAACACGCGCGGAGCCCGTGGGCTCCGCAGAACCGGAAAGGCACTCCTCATGACCCGTGTGCTGGTGGTCGACGACGAGCCGGCGATCGTGCGCGCCCTCGTGATCAACCTCAAGGCCCGCTCGTACGAGGTCGACTCCGCCCACGACGGCGCCGAAGCCCTTCGCCTGGCCGCCGCCCGCCACCCCGACGTGGTCCTCCTGGACCTGGGCCTGCCCGACATGGACGGCGTCGAGGTGATCCGGGGACTGCGCGGCTGGACCCGGGTGCCGATCCTGGTGCTGTCCGCCCGGCACGCCTCCGACGAGAAGGTCCAGGCGCTCGACGCGGGAGCCGACGACTACGTCACCAAGCCCTTCGGCATGGACGAACTGCTGGCCAGGCTGCGGGCCGCCGTGCGCCGCGCCGAGCCCTCCGGCGAGGACGAGGTCGGCCTGGTGGTGGAGACCGACGGGTTCACCGTCGACCTGGCCGCGAAGAAGGTGAACCGCGAGGGCAAGGACGTACGGCTGACCCCCACCGAATGGCATCTGCTGGAGGTCCTCGTGCGCAACGGCGGCCGGCTGGTGGCGCAGAAGCAGCTGCTCCGTGAGGTCTGGGGGCCGTCGTACGGGACGGAGACGAACTACCTGCGCGTGTACATGGCCCAGCTGCGCCGCAAGCTGGAGGCCGACCCGTCCCACCCGAAGCACTTCATCACCGAGCCGGGCATGGGCTACCGCTTCGAGCGGTGAGTGCCCACCCGTGGTGTGTGCGCCGCGTGCGTGGGGCCGGGAGCGGCCGGTTCAAGCCGGTTCGGACCGGGCGGGCAGCGGGTACGTAACCGTGGGAGCGCCCCGGTACGCTTCACGTATGGGTGCTGTTCCTCGCTCGGAGAAACCGACGGGCCGGTTCCGGCGCATGCTCGACCGGCTTTCCTCGTCACAGGAGGACCTGGAGTCCGAGGAGCTGCGTGAGGACGCCGAGACCGCCGGCTGTACACGGATAGGTGACTGCCAGGACCGGCAGATAGTGACGGTTACTGGTACCTTGCGCACGGTCACGCTGCGGCCGCGCGCGGGAGTTCCCGCCCTGGAGGCCGAACTGTTCGACGGCTCCGCCGCGCTGGACGTGGTGTGGCTCGGCCGGCGCTCCATCGTCGGGATCGAACCGGGGCGCAGACTGATCGCATCGGGCAGGATCTCCCTGAGCAGAGGCCACAGGGTGCTGTTCAACCCGAAATACGAACTGAGACCCCTCGGACGGGAGTAGCCGGTGACGTCACTCGACAAGCCGACAACCGAAGACACATCCGCCGACGACGCCAGGGCGGTGACCGAGGCCGCCCTGTTCGAGGCGTTCGGCGGGGTGCGGGGCATGGTCGAGACGGTGCTGCCCGGTCTCCTGTTCGTCAGCATCTACACGATCAACAAGAACCTGCACATGGCGGCGATCGCGGCGCTCGCCGTGTCGCTGGCGATGGTCGTGGTCCGGCTGGCGAGGAAGGACACCGTCAAGCACGCCTTCAGCGGTGTCTTCGGCGTCGGCTTCGGTGTGGTCTTCGCGATGATGACCGGCAACGCCAAGGACTTCTATCTGCCGGGCATGCTCTACACCACGGGCCTGGCCCTGGCGTACATCATCACCGCGATGGCCGGGGTCCCGCTGATCGGTCTGATGCTGGGCCCGATCTTCCGGGAGAACCTCTCCTGGCGCACCCGTAACCCGGGCCGTAAGAAGGCCTACACCAAGGCCAGCTGGGCCTGGGGTCTGATCCTGCTCGGCAAGAGCGCGATCCTGTTCCCGCTGTACTGGTGGGCGGACACGACACAGCTGGGCTGGGTCCTGGTCGCGCTGAAGATCCCGCCGTTCCTGCTCGCCGTGTACCTGACCTGGGTGTTCCTGGCGAAGGCGCCGCCCCCGATCGACGTGTTCGCGGAGATGGAGGCGGAGGAGCGCGCCGAGGAGGAGCGCAAGACCGCGCGCGAGCAGGAGAAGGCGCAGCACGCGGAGGACGGCGACGCGACGACGACGGGCCGGCACCGCCGCCCCTGAGCGCGGTGAGCACGTACGTGAGTGGGGGGGGCGCGGGGGGCTCCGGGGGCCCCCCCCACACCAGGGGGCCGTCGGGGCATGCGACCGCCCGGGGTCGTGGGAGGCGGCCCGCCACATGTGGCCCCACGCGTTGACGGCGGGGCGC
>NZ_JBHXQZ010000180.1:0-4966 GCF_042717095.1 Streptomyces sp. NPDC058632
TCAAGACCGGGAAGAACGCGGGCAGGTCCCCGTCGGTCGCCTCGCTCCACCGGGCCCTCGCGGAAGCCGAGGCCACCGCGGCCGACGACGGCCTGCCCCTGCGGCCCAAGCCCGCACGCATCCGCCGGCCCGAGGACCCGCTCACCCCCGAGGAGAGCGACCTCCGCGAACGGCTCCAGACCCAGCCCCACCGAACGCCGAGATGCGGTAGACCCGCCCACGGCCTGAGGTGCCGCAACCCTGTCACCGATCCCATGATCACCGGCTTAGCGTCAACCGCTGTGCCCCAAGGCCGCACCCCGCCAGCAGCCACCGCTCGGGCAGCTCCGGGTCGTCGACGGCCTTGCGGATGCCGCGTCCGGCCGGGCGGATACGCAGAGCGACGAACCGCGAGTACATGCGCTTGAAGCCGCTTCGGCCCTTGCCCGGCCTGGATTCCTCCCGCCAGGACACCGGCCGTGTGGCCGCCTTCCCGGCCGCGGTGACCAGGTCCTTCACGCTCTGCGCAGGCTCGGGGTACTGGGCTTTCGGCGGTCGGCCGATGCCCGCGTAGACGGGCTGAACGGGCCGGGCTTCGGCCGGATGGGCGGTGTGACGGGAGGAGATGCCCACCGTGTAAGGCAGGCCACGTTCCTCCAGTCCGTGGCGGAAAGCGGCGGCATCGCCGTGGCCGGCGCCCGCGACGACCAGGGGAACGTCGATGCCCCACGACCGGGTCTCGTCGATCATGTCCAGGGCCAGTTGCCACTTCTCCACATGCCCCAGCTGGGCCGGGATGCCGCAGCGGCCACGGCGGGCGATCTTGCCCGGATCGGCCTGCGGCGAGGCGGGGTCCCAGGAGGCGGGCAAAAACAGCCGCCAGTCGATCGCGGCCGAGGCACGGTCGGTGGCCAGGTGCAGGGAGACACCCACCTGGCAGTTGGTGACCTTGCCCGCGGTGCCGGTGTACTGCCGGGCCACGCACGCCGAGGCGTCCCCGTCCTTGAGGAACCCGGTGTCGTCGATGACCAGTGCTTCCGGACCGATCGCCTCGTGCATCCGCCAGGCCAGCCGGGCCCGCACATGGGCCGCATCCCACGGGCTGGAGGTGATGAAGTGTGCCAGCGCCTGCCGGTTGCCGTCCTCACCAAGACGGGCCGCCATCGGCTCCACCGACTTGCGCCGCCCGTCCAGCAACAGTCCCCGCACATACGCTTGCCCCCACCACCGCTGGTCAGCACGGAAGAAGCCGTCGAACAACTCCGCCGCGAACACCTCCAAGCCCTCCCGGACCCCAGCCATCTCTTCAGGTGTCACACCAGCACAACGACACCGACGAACAAGCAGACACGCCACTCACGAGTGAAGATGACCAAGCCCTACTAGTGCTGTAAGCGCATAGGTTTACCGGGTTGGGTCCCCGATCTGGTTGACGCAGCGGCCCACCGCGATGATCTCCTGCTGGTCGACCTGCCGGGTCTCTACGGGATCGGGTAGGCCGAGCGACGTGGAGACTCGCGACCGCGCCGACCGACAGGTTCGACGGTCCGGTTCCGCCGGGTCACCTCGTGTCGCGCGGGGACCTGCCGTCTGCGGCGTTCGCGGTTGACGCGGCTCGGGTGGCGGGTCGCCGACGGCGGTGGCTCGGCGCCCGCGACGCTGTTCGCGCCGCGGGCCAGGGCCTTCGGGCATGGAGGCGCACTTACGGGAGGACGATGTTGCGGCCGGGTCCGCCTTCGAGGGCGTCCTTTCCGGTGCCACCGCAGACGAGGTCGTTGCCGCCTTCGCCGTCCAGTGTGTCGTTGCCGGGGCCGCCGAGGACGATGTCGCGGCCGTCCCCGCCCATGGCGTGGTCGTCGCCGGGGCCGGCGTGCACGGTGTCGTCACCGCCGTAGCCCTCGATCATGTCATCGCCCCGGCCGCCCCACATCTGCTGGTTGGTGCTGTCACCCATCAGGTGGTCCATGCCGTCGCCGCCGTGCAGGGCTGCGGGTCCCATGACCATGTCGTTCCCCGCGTCGCCCAGCACCGTGCGTGCGGTGTGGGCGTGCAGTTCGTCGTCGCCGGGGCCGCCGCTGACGGTGCCGATCCCGGGGGTGAAGGCGGCGATCGTGTCGTTGCCGTCGCCGAGGAAGACGTCGATCCTGTCGGGCCGGGGGCTGTCGGCGGGCAGTTCGCAAACGACGGAGGTGGTGTCCTCGGGTCTGGAGTACGCACAGTGGCCGCCCGGTTCGAGCGGGACCACGTCGCTGAAGCCGATCCGCCGGATCCCGTCGCTGGTGTACATGGAGAATATGTTGAGGTTGTTGGTCTGTCCTGCAGCGGCGGTGAAGACAATCGACTGAGTTGTCCAGTCGGCTCCGACGCGGGCCTTCGCCTCGGCGGCGGTGGCGGCGGCTGCCGGGCCGACGACGAGGCCGACGGTGAACAGGGTCACGGCGACCGCGCTGATGGTAGCTCGGTTTCGGTTCATGAGACCTCATCTCGGTGGAGTGACGGTGGACCGACCTGCTTGGCGTGGTGCTGCCGGGGACCGGGCGGACCTGGTCGTAAAGGCAGTCTCCCCTGCTGGTCCGGATCTGCAAGACCGCGAATTGACGCGGCGTCGTGGTAAGCCGATGTCCCTCCGGATGTGATAGTTGGGCTTCTTTGGTCAGGCATGTTCCCGGTGTCGCCGTGGCAGGGTTCACTAGCTCAATTCTGGCTCAGCGAAGGTGAGTTGGCCGACGCAGTCGATGGTTGGGATTGTCGGAGGAGCGGAAGGCGGCTGCCCGGGTGCGGGCGGAGGAGCTTCGCCCGCAGGCGGAACGAATCGCGGTCGGATTCGCCGAGGCGGAAACGGTGTTGGAGCATCGGGTGATCGACCGGAAGGAGCTCGTCGAGGCCCTGGCCGCTCCGGACGTGGCGGGAGTGCCCGCTGCGGGTGCGCGGGGCGGTATCGGCGGTGGTCGAAGAGGCCCTTGGCGCGGGGGCTGCCGTGTCGCACTGGCACGAGGCGGCGACCGTGGAGGTGCTCGCGGTGGACTACCGACGGATCGTCGAGCTGGTGGCCGCTACGTGGGTGAGGGCAGAGGGCTCGGCGGGGGAACCATCATCAGTGGGGAACTGGCGACGGCCGAGCCGCAGCCCATGCCGCCCGCTCACCGCGGTGCAGCCCTGTCCGGAACAGCCGTGTCAGCAAACGTGGAACGGACCCGGGCGTGATCAGCCAGGCCTCTTCTCCATGGCCTGGCTGACGGTCCACCGGGAAGTGTTCCGGCACCTGGTCCGCGAGCGTCTTGGGGCCGCGGCGGCGGCCCAGGTGAGTTGGAGCGCGCCGAGACTGATCTGCGTTGCTGGCGGCTTCCCTCGCTACGGCATCCATGCTCCAGTGCCGTCGGTTCAGATCCGAGAAGTACGCACGTTCCCGCTGCGTGCCATCGGCCGCGTTCCCCGCCCGATGCGCCATACAGTCACAGCTCCTACCAGGCAACTTGCCCGGCGAGGCCGACTCGGGTGTACGGAAGTGCACCATCGGGACCTGGGATCTCGCGTGTTGTGGAACTGGACAGCCCTCACGCCAGAACCAGGACCTGTTGCCATACTGCGAACGCCCCTCCCTGGCATCGCCCCGCACACCAGTCCAGGCCGCATCCTTGCTTTCCGGTCCCGGGAACGGTTCTGACTCCCGGCTCGCGGCAGATTCCCTGCTCGCCGCCCACCCCGGTAATCAACTCCGTTTGTTTCATTGACATTTCACTCAGAAGACGTACCGTTGGGAGCGCTCCCATGACAGCCTTGCAACTGGAAGGAGTTCCCCCCACATGCGCAAACAGAGTCCGTTAACCTGGCGTTCGCGGTCGTCCCTTCGCCGGCCTCTCCAGGCGCTGGTCATGGTGTTCGCCGTGGTTGTCGGCGCACTTACATGGTCGGCCCCCGCCCAGGCTCACGGCACCATCGTCAACCCCGCCTCCCGTGCGTACCAGTGCTGGAAGACGTGGGGCAGCAACCACACGAGCCCGGCCATGCAGACCGAAGACCCCATGTGTTATCAGGCATTCCAGGCCAACCCCGATACCATGTGGAACTGGATGAGCGCGCTCCGCGACGGCCTCGGTGGCCAGTTCCAGGCGCGGACCCCTGATGGGACGCTCTGCAGCAACAACCTTTCGAGGAACGCCAGCCTGAACAAGCCCGGGCAGTGGAAGACGACCAACGTCAGCAACAACTTCACGGTCCAGCTGCACGACCAGGCGTCCCACGGTGCCGACTACTTCAGGGTCTATGTGAGCAAGCAGGGCTTCAACCCCAAGACCCAAACCCTGGGCTGGGGCAACCTCGACTTCATCACGCAGACCGGCCGCTTCGCCCCGGCGCAGGACATCAGGTTCAACGTCAACACCTCCGGCTACACCGGACACCACACCCTGTTCGTGATCTGGCAGGCCTCGCACCTCGACCAGGCCTACATGTGGTGCAGCGATGTGAACTTCGGCTGAGCCGGAGAGCGCCGCACACGGCACCGGCCTCTGCCGGGCGCCGGTAACCCGCCGCCCGGCCGACCTAGCTCCGTCGGGGCAGGGGACCCATTTGGTCACCCTGTTCCGACGGGGCTCCCTGCGCTCCTAGTGTGAGCTGTCCCGAGTTTCGTAGAGTCCGATCTTGATGGTTCCGGCGGACTGCGGGACTTGCTCCTGGCTCCGCCAGAAGGCTTGCTCGTACTCGGCGGGAGGTACGTAGTCGAGTGCGGAGTGGAGGCGTTCTTCGTTGTACCACGTGATCCACTGGAAGATCGCCCGCTCGACCTGGTCGCCGTCCTTCCAGGGGCCCTGCATCTCGATGAGCTCGGCCTTGAAGGTGCCGTTCAGGGCCTCGGCCATCGCGTTGTCGTACGAGTCCGCGACCGAGCCGACCGATGCGGAGGCGCCGATGTCGGACAGCCGGTCGGTGTAACGAATTGATACGTATTGGGCGAGTTCAACCAGTCGTTGCAACACCGGGCTGTTGC
>NZ_JBHXQZ010000181.1:0-4854 GCF_042717095.1 Streptomyces sp. NPDC058632
ACGTCGCGGAAGTTCAGTCCGGCCGCCCGCACCTCGAGGCGCACCTGCCGGCCCTCCGGCGCCTGAAGCACCTCCGGGCAGGGGACAAGGGTGAGGGCGTCCAGGTTGCCCTTGGCGGTGCTGTCCAACCGCCAGGGCCCGTGGGCCGGGGGCAGCAGTCCGGCACCGGTGACCGCCCGGTCGAGGCGACCGACGAGGACGTCCCCGCCCCGTACGACGAACTGGGCGTCGCCGCCCGCAAGGAGCTCCGGCAGCAGCGGCAGCACGGTCTCGACGCGGGTGTCCGCGTCGAGGTCGACGAGGGCGAAGCGGGTGGGGTTCTCGGAGTGCGCGGCGCGCAGCAGACCCCATACGGCCGCCGCCGCCAGGTCCTCGACCTGGTCGTCTCGCCCTGCGCGGACCGCGCCTCGGGTGACGAACACCAGCCGGGCCGTCTCGAAGCGGTCCTGCCGCAGCCACTCCTGCACCAGGTCCAGGGCGTGCGCGACCAGCGTGTGCGTGGCCCGCGGTACGTCGTCGCCGTGGCCGTCGCCGGACACGGGGACGCACACCAGGGTTTCGGTGCCGGTGAGACCGTCCAGGGCGGTCGCCGCGCCGCCGGTGCCGAGCGCGGGCACGGCGGCGTGGCGGACCGACGGATCGGCGGCCGTCTCGGGGGCGGCGGTCCACTCCAGGCGGAGCAGCGAGTCGAGTTCGGTACGGCGGGCGGCGGGCGCCTGCACCCCGGCGGGGACCCGCAGCACCAGCGACTCGGCCGAGAGGACGGGCGCGCCCTCGACGTCCACGGCGGCGATCGAGACCGAGTCCTCACCGGTGCGGGCGACCCGGAAGCGGACCACGGAGGCGCCGCCCGCGTGCAGGGACACTCCTGCCCACAGGAACGGCAGCAGCTTGTGCTCGTCGTCCAGGCCGGCGAAGCCGACGGACTGCACGGCCGCGTCCAGCAGCGCCGGGTGCATGCCGTAGTAGCCGGCGTCGTCCGCCTCCGCCGGGAGCGCGGCCTCGACGAACGCCTCGTCGCCGCGCTTCCACACGGCGCGGATGGTGCGGAAGACGGGACCGTACTCGGTGCGGTCGTAGAAGCCCTCCAGGTCGGCGGCGATCGCGTTCTGCGGCGGCCAGACGCTCGCGTCGAAACCGGCGGTCCGCGGGTCCGTGCCGAGCACACCGGACGCGTGCTCCGTCCAGGTCTCCTCCGGCGCGTCGGCGGCCCGCGAGTACAGGCTCACCTTGCGGGCGCCGGACTCGTCGGGCGCCCCGACCCACACCTGGACGACGACGGCGGTGTCCTCGGGCAGGAGCAGCGGCGTGGCGAGGGTGAACTCCTCGACGCATTCGCAGCCGACCTCGTCACCGGCGCGCACGGCCAGTTCGAGGAATCCGGTGGCCGGGAAGAGCACCATGCCACCGCCCACGGTGTGGTCCGCGAGCCAGGGGTGCGTGGCGAGCGACAGCCGCCCGGTGAACAGCACGCCCTCGGAGGCGGCGAGCGCGGTGGCGGCGCCCAGCAGCGGGTGCTCGGCGGGCCGGAGCCCGGCACCCGTGACATCACCGGTGTGGGCCGCCGGACGGGGCCAGTACCGCTCGTGGTGGAAGGCGTACGTCGGCAGTGCCACCCGGCGCGCACCCGTCCCCTCGAAGCACGGCGCCCAGTCGATGTCCACGCCGCTGACGTGGAGCCGGGCCAGTGCGGTGAGCAGCGCGGTCTCCTCGGGGCGGTCCTTGCGCAGCACCGGCACGGAGACGACGTCCTCGGTCCCGTCCAGTACCCGGGCGGCCATCCCGGTCAGGACACCGTCCGGGCCCAGCTCCAGGAACGCGTTCACACCGGCACCCGCCAGCGCGCGCACACCGTCGGCGAAACGGACGGTGCCGCGGACGTGGCGCACCCAGTAGTCCGCCGAACACAGCAGGGCGGGGTCCGCGACCTCACCGGTCACGTTGGAGACGACCGGGACGGTCGGCTCGGCGTAGCCCAGCCCTTCCGCGACACGGCGGAACTCCGCCAGCATCGGGTCCATCAGCGGCGAGTGGAAGGCGTGACTCACCGACAGGCGCTGCGTCTTGCGCCCCTCCCCCGCGAACTCGTCAGCAAGAGCGAGGACTTCCGACTCCACACCCGCGATCACGACCGTGTCCGGACCGTTCACCGCCGCCAGGGCGATGCCGTCCGTCAGTCTCGGAACGATCTCCTCCTCGGTCGCCTGTACGGCCGCCATCGCGCCGCCGGCCGGGAGGTCCTGCATCAGCCGGGCACGCGCCGCGACCAGCGTGCACGCGTCCTCCAGGGACAGCACACCCGCCACATGCGCGGCCGCGATCTCGCCGACGGAATGCCCGGCCACGAACTCCGGCCGCACACCCCACGACTCCACCAGCCGGAACAGCGCCACCTCGACCGCGAACAGCGCGGGCTGCGTGAACCCGGTGGTGTCGAGGAGTTCCGCCTCGGGCGTACCCTCCCCCGCGAACAGCACCGTGCGCAGGGGCACGTCCGAGCCGGTGTCCAGCCGGGCCAGGACGGCGTCCAGGGCCTCCGCGAACACCGGGAACCGGGCATACAGCTCACGGCCCATAGCCGCCCGCTGCGAGCCCTGGCCCGAGAACAGCACCGCGAGCGACCGCTCCACCGACCGCCCACGCGCCACCTCGACGGGTGCACCGCTCTCGAGGCTCGTGCCCGCGAGCAGCACCGTCCGGTGCTCGAACAGCGACCGCCCGGACGCCAGCGAGTACCCCACGTCCAGTACGGACCCGGCGTCGAAGGACGTCACCCGGCCCACCTGCCCCGGCAGGGCGTCCTCGGACCGCGCCGAGACCGGCCACGGCACCAGGACCGGCGAGACGGACGGCTCGGTGGCCTCCTCCGGCTCCGCCGCGGCAGGTTCGGGCTGTTCGAGGATGACGTGCGCGTTGGTGCCGCTGAGGCCGAAGGACGAGACACCCGCCCGCCACGGCCGGTCCGTGTCGGGCCACTCGGTGGGCTCGGTGAGGAGCCGCACCGCGCCGGCCTCCCAGTCGACGTGTGTGGAGGGCCGGTCGATGTGGAGGGTCTTGGGCAGTGCGCCGTGACGCAGGGCGAGCACCATCTTGATGACACCCGCCACGCCGGCGGCGGCCTGGGTGTGGCCGATGTTCGACTTGATGGAGCCGAGCAGCAGCGGACGCTCCGGATCGCGGTCACGGCCGTAGGTGGCCAGCAGGGCCTGCGCCTCGATCGGGTCGCCCAGGGTCGTGCCCGTGCCGTGCGCCTCGACGGCGTCGACGTCGGTTGCCGAGAGCCCGGCGCTCGCCAGGGCCTGGCGGATGACGCGCTGCTGCGAGGGGCCGTTGGGCGCGGTCAGGCCGTTGGAGGCGCCGTCCTGGTTGATGGCCGAGCCGCGGACCACCGCGAGCACCTCGTGCCCGTTGCGGCGGGCGTCCGACAGGCGCTCCAGCACGAGCATGCCGACGCCCTCGGACCAGCCGGTGCCGTCGGCGGCGTCGGCGAACGCCTTGCACAGGCCGTCGCCCGCCAGGCCGCCCTGCCGGGTGAAGCCGGAGAAGTTCATCGGGGTCGACAGCACGGTGACACCGCCCGCGAGCGCGAGGGAGCTCTCCCCGCTGCGCAGGGACTGGGCGGCGAGGTGCAGGGCGACCAGGGAGGAGGAGCAGGCGGTGTCGACGGTGAGCGCCGGACCCTCCAGGCCGAGGGCATAGGAGACCCGGCCGGAGATGACGCTGGTGGCGAGGCCGGTGCTGGCGTGGCCCTCGACGTCCTCGCGGGAGGTCATCACCAGGGTCGCGTAGTCCTGGCCGGTGGTCCCGACGAAGATGCCCGTGGCGCTGCCGCGCAGGCTCTGCGGGTCGATGCCGGCGCGTTCGAACGCCTCCCACGAGGTTTCCAGCAGCAGGCGCTGCTGCGGGTCCATGGCGAGGGCCTCGCGCGGGGAGATGCCGAAGAAGCCGGCGTCGAAGCCGCCCACGTCGTGCAGGAAGCCGCCGCGGCGGGTGGCGCTGACGCCCCGGTTGTCGTGGCCCCCGCCGAAGAGGGTGTCCAGGTCCCAGCCGCGGTCGGTGGGGAACGCGGAGATGCGGTCCTCGCCGTCGGCGAGCATCCGCCACAGTTCGTCGGGGGTGGTGATGCCGCCGGGCATGCGGCAGGCCATGCCGACGATGACCACCGGGTCGTCGGCGACATCGGCGGCCACGAGCGGGGTGCCCGGGTCGCCGTGTTCGTCGAGGAGTTCGGCGACCAGGTGCTCGGCGAGACCGTGCGGGGTCGGGTAGTCGAAGACGAGCGTGGCGGTCAGCCGCAGGCCGGTGGCGGTGGTGAGGCGGTTGCGCAGTTCGACGGCGGTGAGGGAGTCGAAGCCGAGTTCGCGGAACTCGCGGCCGGGTTCGATGGCCTTGGGCGAGGAGTGGCCGAGCACTGCGGCGGCCTCGACCCGCACCAGTTCGACGACGTGGCGGACGCGCTCGTCCTCGGGGAGGGTCAGGAGACGGCGCGTCAGGTCGGCGGCGGTGCTCGCGCCGCCGACGGCGGTGGCGGCCGAACGCCGGGTGCCGCGCACCAGGTTGCGCAGCAGCGGCGGCACCTCACCCGGTATGCGCAGGTCGCCTCCGGTGGAGCCGATGGGTACGACGAGGGCCTCGGCGGATTCGGTGGCGGTGTCGAAGAGGGCGAGGCCGCGCTCGACGGGGATCGGTGCGGCGCCGGAGGCGGCGATGCGCTGCATGTCGGCGTCGGAGAGGGTGCCGGTCATGCCGGCGCTCTGCGCCCAGGCGCCCCAGGCCAGGGAGAGGGCGGGCAGGCCGGAGGCGGCCCGCTGCTGGGCGAGCGCGTCCAGGAAGACGTTCGCCGCCGCGTAGTTG
>NZ_JBHXQZ010000182.1:0-4513 GCF_042717095.1 Streptomyces sp. NPDC058632
GAGAGCTACGAGGCCGGACTGCACCTGTGTGGGGCAATGCTCTGGCTCCGCAGCATCGCACCACACTCTTGATCCGAACTCCAGACAGGACCTAGTCGCGGAGCCGGGGCGGTCACCCGTCCCGGCTCTAGGCATCCGCCTTGCCGTCGCCCTGCGCGGCCTGCTGCTCGGCGATGGACTTGCGGACCTCGTCCATGTCCAGCTTCCGGGCCTGACCGATGACGTCCGTCAGCGCGGCCTCGGGCAGCGCGCCCGGCTGCGCGAACACGGCCACCTGGTCGCGGACGATCATCAGCGTCGGGATCGACTGGATGTTGAAGGCCGCGGCCAGCTCAGGCTGAGCCTCCGTGTCCACCTTGCCGAACACCAGGTCCGGGTTCTCCTCGGCCGCCTTGTCGTACACCGGTGCGAACTGACGGCACGGCCCGCACCAGGACGCCCAGAAGTCGATCAGAACGAACTCGTTCTCCGTGACCAACTGGTCGAAGTTCTCCTTGGTGAGCTCCACGGTGCTGCTCATCGCGTATGTCCCTCTTCCTGATGTCGGGGTGGGCTGCCGGTACAACCACGGCCGTCGGGTCACGTATTCCGCGCCCCTACCCGTGTGGCCACCGGCCACACCACCCACCAGACTGGCACCATGACGCAGACGCAATCGGATTCGCCGGAATCGGCAGCGCAGTCCACGCAGTCCACCGAACCGGAATCGGGGACCCTCGACTACGACGTCATCGTGCTCGGCGCGGGGCCGGTGGGGGAGAACGTCGCCGACCGCACGCGCGCGGCAGGGCTGACCACCGCCATCGTGGAGAGCGAACTCGTGGGCGGCGAGTGCTCCTACTGGGCGTGCATGCCCAGCAAGGCCCTGCTGCGTCCCGTCCTCGCGCGCGCCGACGCCCGCCGCGTGCCCGGCCTGTCCGGATCGGTACAGGGGGCGCTCGACGCGAGCGCCGTCCTGGCCCACCGCAACGAGTACACCTCCCAGTGGAAGGACGACGGCCAGGTCCAGTGGCTGGAGTCCGCCGGCATCGACCTCCACCGCGGCGTCGGGCGGCTCACCGGCCCGCGCACGGTCACCGTCACCGCCGCCGACGGAACACGGCGCGTCCTCACCGCCCGGCACGCCGTCGCCGTCTGCACGGGCAGCCGCGCGCTGCTGCCCGGCATGCCCGGACTCGACGAGGTCGCGCCCTGGACCAGCAGGGAGGCCACCAGCGCCCAGGCCGTGCCCGGCAGGCTGGTCGTGGTCGGTGGCGGTGTCGTCGCCACCGAGATGGCCACGGCGTGGCAGGGGCTCGGCTCCCGGGTCACCCTCCTGGTGCGCGGCAAGGGCCTGCTGCCCCGCATGGAGCCCTTCGCCGGGGAACTGGTCGCCGAGGCGCTCACCGAAGCCGGCGTGGACCTCCGTACCGGCACCTCCGCCACCTCGGTGACCAGGGAGAACGGTGTCGTCGTGGTCGTCACCGACACGGGGGAGCGCATCGAGGCCGACGAGATCCTCCTCGCCACCGGCCGTGCCCCGCGCACCGACGACATCGGCCTGGAGACCGTCGGCCTGGAACCCGGCTCCTGGCTCACCGTGGACGACAGC
Organism: Streptomyces sp. NPDC058632; assembly: GCF_042717095.1. Lineage (NCBI taxonomy): Bacteria > Bacillati > Actinomycetota > Actinomycetes > Kitasatosporales > Streptomycetaceae > Streptomyces > Streptomyces sp. NPDC058632. The sequence continues at coordinate 1,592 of NZ_JBHXQZ010000182.1, forward strand.
CTCCAAGTGACCGGCCAGGACTGGCTCTACGCGGTCGGTGACGTCAACAAGCGTGCCCTGCTCACCCATCAGGGCAAGTACCAGGCCCGTATCGCGGGCGCCGCCATCGCCGCCAGGGCGGCGGGGGAGCCGGTGGCCGGCCGGGCGTGGGGCGCGCACGCCGCCACCGCCGACCACGACGCCGTCCCCCAGGTCGTGTTCACCGACCCGGAGGCGGCCTCGGTGGGCCTCTCCCTGGCCGAGGCGGAGGAAAAGGGGCACCGCGTCCGCGCCGTCGACGTCGACCTGGCCTCGGTCGCGGGCGCCGGCCTGTACGGCGAGGGCTACAAGGGCCGCGCCCGCATGGTCGTCGACCTCGAGAGCGAGACCCTGCGCGGCGTCACCTTCGTCGGCCCCGGCGTGGGCGAACTCATCCACTCGGCCACCGTCGCGGTCGCCGCCCAGGTGCCGGTCGCCCGCCTGTGGCACGCGGTTCCGTCGTACCCGACGATCAGCGAGGTGTGGCTCCGGCTGCTGGAGGCGTACCGGGACGCCTGAGGGTTCGGGGCGGGAGACGGGCGGGGCGGGGATTCCTCAGCCCGCCCGTGTCCGGTCCGGCGGCCCCTCCTCTCCCGGAACCCGAGTCCGTTCAGGGCAGTTCGAAACCCAGTGCCCGCGCGGCCTCCTCCGGCGTGGGCTGCGCCCAGCGCTCCGCCACCGCCTGATGGGAGGACAGCGAGCGCGGCTCTGCCCGGTCGAGGTAGAGCGTGCCGTCGAGGTGATCCGTCTCGTGCTGCACGATCCGGGCGGGCCAGCCGCCGAACACCTCGTCCACCGCCCGCCCGTGCTCGTCCTGCCCGGTCAGCCGCACCTCGGCGTGCCGCGCCACCACCGCCTGGTACCCCGGCACGCTCAGGCACCCCTCGAAGAACGCCGCCCGTCCGCTGCCCACCGGCGCGCAGACCGGATTGACCAGCACCCGGAACGGCTGCCGCACCCGGCCACGCGCCACCGCCACCGCCTCCGTGACGGGCGCCGGATCCTCGATCACCACGATCCGCAGCCCCACCCCGACCTGCGGCGCGGCCAGCCCGACCCCCGGCGCGGCATGCATGGTGACCCGCAGGGCCTCGACGAACCGGGCCAGCAGCGCGGAGTCCAACTGGCCGTCGAAGGGGTCGGACGCCCGCCGCAGCACCGGGTCCCCGGCCGCGACGATGGGCAGCGGCCCGTCACCGGCGATGAGTTGCTCGACCCGCTCGGCCAGGGGCACACGATCGTTCGGAGTTCCCATCGCGTCAGGATGCCATGGGCCGGACGGACGGCCGCCGTCACGAGTGGCGCAGGTCACATGTCCCTCCTGGAACTCGGCGCCCCGCAGCCCCGACCACTGGAGCAGCATCACGGCCGCCAAGTCGCCCTCGGGAGAAGCCCACCGATGACCACCGCCCCCTCGACCGCCACGGCCGAGGCCCCCCGACCTCCCACCCCCGCACGGCAGAGATCCGCCTGGGGCACCCTGCGCCCCCTGGTCCTGCGCCTGCACTTCTACGCAGGCGTGGTGGTGGCCCCGTTCCTGCTCGTCGCCGCCCTCACCGGCCTGCTGTACGCCGCCTCCTTCCAGGCCGAGAAGATCGTCTACGGCCATGAGCTGACCGTCCCCGTCGGTGACCGCGAACTGCCGATCTCCGAACAGGTCGCCGCCGCCCGCAAGGCCCACCCCGAGGGCACGGTCTCCGCGATACGCCCCTCGCCCGAGGCGGACGCGACGACCAGGGTGATGCTGTCCGGCGTGGCGGGCGTGGACCCGAACCACACCCTCGCCGTGTTCGTCGATCCGTACACCGGGGAGGTGCGCGGTGCGCTCGAGCAGTACGGTTCCAGCGGCGCGCTGCCGCTGCGCACCTGGATCGACGAGTTCCACCGCGACCTGCACCTCGGAGAAACGGGCCGCCTCTACAGCGAGTTCGCGGCCAGCTGGCTGTGGGTGATCGCCGGCGGCGGCCTGGTGCTGTGGTTCTCCCGCCGCCGCACCCTGCGCAGGATCCGCGGCACCAGCGGCCGACGGCGCACGCTGGGTCTGCACGGCGGCATCGGCGCCTGGGTCGCGGTCGGCTTCCTCTTCCTCTCCGCGACCGGGCTGACCTGGTCCACGTACACCGGCGCCAACATCGCCGACCTGCGCACCTCGCTCGGCCAGGAGACGCCCGTGGTGTCGGCCGCGGCGGGCGGCGAACACGCGGAGCACGAGACGGCCGGCGGCACGGGAGGCGACGCGGCGCACGGGGTCGGCCTCGACCGGGTCCTCGCGGCGGCGCGGGCCGAGCGCCTCGGCGACCCGGTGGAGGTCGTCCCGCCCGCCGACGCGGACTCCGCGTACGTCGTCAAGCAGATCCAGCGCAGCTGGCCCGAGAAGCAGGACGCCGTCGCCGTCGACCCGGCCACCGGACAGGTCACCGACGTCGTGCGGTGGGCCGACTACCCGGTGCTCGCCAAGCTCAGCCGCTGGGGCATCGACCTGCACACCGGCAGCCTCTTCGGCCTGCCCAACCAGATCGCCCTGATGCTGCTCGCGGCCTGTCTGATCCTGCTGATCCTGTGGGGCTACCGCATGTGGTGGCAGCGCGGCCGGGGTTCGTCCTTCGGCAGGCCGATCCCACGCGGCGCCTGGCAGCAGGTCCCGCCGTACATCCTCGTCCCGCTGCTGGCGGTGATCGCCGTACTCGGCTACTTCGTCCCCCTGCTCGGCATCCCGCTGGCCGCCTTCCTCGCCGTCGACATCGTCCTCGGGGAGATCGCACACCGGCGGGGCCGGAAGGACGGAGGGGGCGGGGGAGCCGGGGGAGCAGGAGAGGCCGGGGAGGCCGGCGGAGCCGAGGACGGCGAACCGAGCGGGGCGGCGCGGACGCCGTAGCCGGAGCACCCATCAGGACGAACCGTACG
>NZ_JBHXQZ010000183.1:0-4501 GCF_042717095.1 Streptomyces sp. NPDC058632
TGAGTTCTCAAGGAACGGACGCTTCCTTTGTACTCACCCTCTCGGGCTTTCCTCCGGGCGCTTCCCTTCGGTCTTGCGTCTCCGACTCTACCAGACTCTTTCGGGTCTGTTTCCCGGTCGGCGGGAATGTCATCAGGCTTTGGGCTTTCACCCGTCGGCCTTTCGACATTCACTACGTTAGCCGATTCCCTCGCTCGATTCATAATCGGGCTTCACCGGTCCGAAATTCGAGCATGCGAGCATGACGAACTCGACCCCGCCGAGGGGTGATCGTGAGTAGTGTTTTGGCCGCTTTCGGCTGCAGGCGAACGCCGTACCCGGTTCAGCGGCTCGGGCCACATTACGCACCTCCACAGCTAGAGTCAACTTCGCCGGCGCTTCGGGACGTGGCCCGGTACGGGCTCACCGTCGGGTCGTCGACGATCCAGAAGCGCCAGGGGTGCGCGGCTCCGTCACCGGAGACTCCGGTGCGCGGGCCGTCGCGTACCTGGTGGGACGGCACCGAGGTGCCGGTGAGGACCCGCAGCGGGGTGTCACCCGAGGCGCAGGCGTCCGTACCGTCCAGGGAACGGTTCACGTCCAGGGCCGTTGCCAGGTGGGCCGGCCCTTTGGCCAGTTCCTTGTCTCGGCGGGCCGAGAGTCGGCAGGGCCGGGCGAGGTCGGCGCCCTCGACGATCTCGCCCGGCCCGCAGCAGGACCCCGCTCGCCTTGCCCTGGGGCCCGCACACCAGGTTCATGCAGAACCACATGTGTGTAGGTGACGCACTGAGCATGTACGTCGCTGCATCATCAGCAAGGCGACGACGAGCAGGAGAGACAGGCGGTGCGAGCGATTGCCCACGCCAGGCTCAGCCCGACCCCCAGTGGCGAGGAGTCCAAGGCCGCACGGCAAGGAGTGGCGTAGCTCGAACCTCCGGGGCGTCCTCCTGAAGCCGAGGAACGCGGGCGTCCAGACGTACTCCCCGTGGGTCGGGAAGCCGGATGGGAGACGCGTGCGGGTGACCGAGGAGACCGGCACAGGCAACTGGGAGCCGATCGTCTCCGAGGGCATGTTCCGCCCTGGCGCGCTACCTGAGCGACCCTGAGCGCAACTCGGGCGGCGGAGGGAAGCGCAAGGCTCTGTTGTCCGGCGTGGTCCGCTGCTCCAAGTGTCGGGCCGTCGTGACGCGGGGTTATCCCCCCTCCGGCCCGAGTCGGCACACGTCGGCAGTCACCCGACCGGCCAGAAACGCGTCACGCGCCATACTCGCGAGCGATCACGCATCTTCGGGCCCGACTTGCGCGCCGACTCGCCGGCGAGCAAGGCGCACAGCGGCTCAGGCTCCGGCGGACGGCTTGGCTCTCGGGCTCAGTCGGTACGCCGAGACCGTTGGATCACCGGCGAGGTAGAAGCGGTGCTGCCAGTCGTGGGCTTTGCTCACGCCTACCCGAGGACCAACCCGGATGAGTGCGGCGGGTACCGGCTCGCCCTCGGACAGCGTGACCGAGGCGCCTGTCGGTAGATGTGTGCCGTTGTGCTCTGCCGTGATGCCGAGCGCTTGGCAGAAGTTCCCCGGCCCCCGCGCGAGACGTGGGCTTTCGACCATGCCCCCTCGCCGCTTGCGTGCCAGGTCCTCCCCTTCGATGACCCTGCCTGCCCGGATGAGAACAGCTGAAGCGATGCCGTCTGTCCCGGTGACGATGTTGGCGCACCAGTGGAGACCGTGAGACCGGTAGACGTACAGGTGTCCTGCCGGTCCGAACATGACGGCGTTGCGGGGTGTCCTGCCTCGGTAGGCGTGGGAGGCGGGGTCGGCCGCACCGGAGTATGCCTCGGTCTCCGTGATGGTGATGCTCACGGTTCCCTCGGGGCTCTCGTGGGTGAGGATGGCACCGAGCAGCTCGGGGGCAACTTCTTCAGCGGTACGAGCAAGATCCCCAAAGTTCATGCTGACCGCCTTGACATGCCATGGGTGAAGTAGACGTACACATGGCCGGGCGGACCGAACATCACGCCGTTGCGGGCGGTGCGGCCCCGATAGGCGTGGGAGCCCGGATCGTCGGGGCCGTCATAGGCCTCGACCTCCGTCAGCCGGAGGGTGATCGGACCGTCCGGGGTGGTACGCACGACGAGCCGGCCGAGGAGGTCGGGGGCGACCTCGAGGACGGGGCGGTCGAAGAACTGCCTGGGCAGGGGCGTACGGTCGGGGGTCGCGATCATGGCGTCCGAGAGTACTCCAGGCTGATGCAGCCACGGGGTGGTCACAGGGCGCCGCGCTTGCAAGGGTGACGGAACCGGCCAGGGCCGGATCGCGTTGTTAGGGATCGAAGGTCCACATGTGGCAACGGCGCGATAGAGAACGACAAGGGGAGAGACATGGCGTTCAAGAAGCTGCTCGCGAGTCTGGGAGCCGGCGGGGCTTCGGTCGAGACGGTGCTGCACGAGGCCAACGTCGTTCCGGGTGGGGTCGTCCAGGGTGAGGTGCGGATCCAGGGCGGGTCCGTGAACCAGCAGATCGAAGGGCTGTCGGTCGGACTGCAGGCCAAGGTGGAGGTCGAGAGCGGCGACGAGGAGTACAAGCAGAACGTCGAGTTCGCCAAGTCATCGCTCGGTGGCGCCTTCGAGCTCGAGGCCGGCGTGGTGCACGCGGTGCCGTTCGGGCTGGAGATCCCCTGGGAGACGCCGATCACCATGATCGACGGGCAGTCGCTGCGCGGGATGAACATCGGTGTGACCACGGAGCTGGCGATCGCCCGGGCCGTGGACTCCGGTGACCTGGACCCGATCAATGTGCACCCGCTGCCGGCGCAGAAGGCGATCCTGGACGCGTTCATCCAGCTGGGCTTCCGGTTCAAGAGCGCGGACATGGAACGCGGCCAGGTCCGGGGGACGCGTCAGCGGCTGCCGTTCTACCAGGAGATCGAGTTCCTCCCGCCGCAGCAGTACCACGGGCTGCAGCAGGTCGAGCTGACCTTCGTGGCCGACGAGCAGGCGATGGACGTCGTCCTGGAGATGGACAAGAAGCCCGGTCTGTTCAGTGAGGGCAGCGACACCTTCCGGTCCTTCAAGGTGGGGCTGAACGACTACCAGGGCACCGACTGGACCGCCTACCTCAACCAGTGGCTGTCCGAGGTCGGCAGCAAGCGCAACTGGTTCTAGGCTCGGTTCCCACTGAACGTAAGCGATCAGCAGGAGGTACCGAGGTGACCGAGCTCGAGCGGCGTCCGCTCCCCCATGACTTCCACCCGCCCGTACCGTCGTTCACGGTGACGAGCAAGGAGGTGGAGGAGGGCGCGACGCTCCGGGAAGCCCAGGTGCGGGCAGGCGGTAACACCTCGCCGCAGTTGCACTGGGCGGGCTTCCCGCCGGAGACCAGGAGCTTCGCGGTGACCTGCTACGACCCGGACGCCCCGACGGGGAGCGGGTTCTGGCACTGGGTGGCGTTCGACATCCCGGTCTCGGTGACCGAACTGCCGACCGGTGCGGGCAGCGGCGGGTTCGAGGGTCTGCCCGAGGGCGCGATTCAGGCGCGCAACGACTACGGCACCAAGGACTTCGGCGGTGCGGCGCCGCCGCCCGGGGACGGACCGCACCGGTATGTGTTCACGGTGTACGCGGTGGATCAGGAGAAGCTCGGTCCGGACTCGGACGCGTCTCCCGCGGTCGTGGGCTTCAACCTGCGATTCCACACGCTCGCGCGGGCCCAGCTGATCGGTGAGTACGAGGTGCCCGCCGCCTCCTGACCCGATCCCCGCGTTCACACAACGTTTGCCCGCCCCTGGTCTTGGAATTGATCAGGGGCGGGCATTTTTGTTGCCGGGGGCGGGGGGGGGACACCTCTCGTTGAAGCAGCAGATATTGCGTTGTCCATCTCGGCGTGCCCGGCCAGAGTTGATCCCAGTCCGCCGAAGGGTGGGCCGGTGTGCACGGGAGGTGGGCTGGTATGCGGGACACGCTGGTACTGAACGCGAGCTTCGAGCCGTTGTCGACGGTGACGCTGAACCGGGCAGTCGTTCTGGTGCTTCAGGACAAGGCGGTCGTCGAGCAGGCCCACCCCGAACTGCGGATGCGTGGAGCCGCGGTCGACATACCGGTGCCGCGGGTGATCAGGCTCTGCCAATACGTCAGGGTGCCGTTCCGAAGACGGGCGCCGTGGTCGAGGCGGGGTGTCCTGGTGCGCGACCGGAACCGGTGCGCGTACTGCGGGCGCCGGGCCACCACAGTGGACCACGTGGTGCCGCGGTCGCAGGGTGGTCAGGACACCTGGCTGAACACGGTGGCCTCGTGCGCGGAGGACAACCACCGCAAGGCGAACCGGACTCCGGAGCAGGCGGGGATGCCGCTGCTGCGGCAGCCGTTCGAGCCGACGCCGGCGGACGCGATGCTGCTGGCGCTGGGGCGGGAGGACTTCGACTCGCTGCCGGAGTGGCTGGCTCAGCCCGCGGCCTGAGCCGGCCACCTGAGCCGGCGGCCTGGAACCTGCTTCTCGTACGCGTACGGCGGGGCCCGCTTCCCGAGGGA
>NZ_JBHXQZ010000184.1:0-4209 GCF_042717095.1 Streptomyces sp. NPDC058632
AGCGACGCCGGGAGCAGCCGGTGCTGGATCTCCGCGGCCAGACTCAGCGGCTTGGTCCGGCGGCCCCACTGGTACACGTCGGTGAAGGACCGGTTCGCGATGACGATGTACGCCAGGGCGTGCGCGGTCTCGCCGATCTCCCGCATCACCTCCGCGTCCGGCGCCGCGGGCAGGAACAGTTCGAGGAGCCCGATGGCGTCCCCCCGGTTGGTCACCGGGGCGACGATCCGCACCAACGCGCCCTCACCCTTGTCCTCCACGCCCGGCCGCTGGGTACGGATCACATCGTCGTACAGGGTGCCCCGCAGGGAGATGCGCCGGACCGGCTCATCGGTGTCGACGCTGCCCGCCGCCCCCAGCCGTACGACCGAACCGCCGGTGAAGTCGGTGATCAGGAACGACACCGACACGGCCCCGAGGCGCTCCCTGAGCATGCCCGCGACCACGTCGAGCGACTCCACGGGCGCCGCGGCCTCCGCCGCCGCCAGCGCCCCCGCCAACGTCATCGCCCTGCTCCGGCCACCCCCGTTCCCGGGAGTACGAGTGGTCGGCCCACTGTCCCCGTCAGGCCCGCGTACGGTCACGGCGACTCCTCGCTCCTCGCTGGCGCTCAGGGCTCCGTCCCACGTGCGCGAGGGGCCGGAGCCAAGCCCGATGCCGGGCAGATGCCATTGCATCACAGGGCCCCTGAACGGATGGGCCGGTCGGCCGACCGCTCGTCGAACGGTCCGCTGCCGCCGTGTGGGAGGCCCGGGTCCCGCAGTTACCCGGTCCCACCGGAGTTCATGCCACGGCGGCACTGAAGGCGAACCGTGGTGCCCGCTGGTGCTGCGCTCCAGGATGCTCGCCGACGCCCGGACGTCGTAGGACGATGCGGCTTGAGGCCCGATGACCCCGGCCGGGTGTACTCCATGGTCGTTCTCCGTTCGTTCGGCGGGGTCAGCCGGTCGACGGCGGCCATGTCCGCCTCGTCGTGGCGCTCGTGCTGCTCGTTGAACGGGTCGAGCGTCTCCGCGTGAACGGTGTCGTTGTTGTGCGATCCCAGCTCGGTGTCGACGGCGCCCGGCTCCAGGACACCCACCCGCACGTGCCGGTCGGCCGGCTCCTGGCGCAGTGACTCGGTGAACCCGTTCACGCCGAACTCGGTGAGGTCGTAGACCCCGAAGTCCGCCGATGCCCGGCGGCCGGCGACCGAGCTGATGTCGGCGATGTCGGCGACCTGCCGCGGGCCCTCTTCAGCGGCCTTGAGCAGGTGCGGCAGAGCGGCGTGGGTGGTGTGGAGCAGGCCCCGGACGTTGACGGCGATCACGCGCTCCCATTCCTGGGGGTCCGCGCCGACGACCGGGCCCAGCGGCATCAGCCCGGCGTTGCCGACCAGGATGTCCAGCCGCCCGAACCGCTCCACCGTCTGCCGTACGGATGTTTCGGCCTGGTCGCGGTCGGTGATGTCCGCCTCCACCGCCAGCGCGGTGCCGCCGGCCCGCGTGATCTCGGTGGCCGGCGTCTCCGGGCGGTCCTTGCGGCGGGCCACCACGGCGACCGAGGCGCCCTGCCCGGCGAGCCGGCGGGCGGTGGCAGCGCCGATACCGCTGCTCGCTCCGGTGACGAGTGCGACGGTACCGGTCAGTTTTGGGGCCATGAGGGACATGTCCTTCCCCGGGACAGGCGGCGCGGCAAGTGGGACAGCGCGTCAAGCGGACGAGGCGGACCCTTCGAGTGCCATACTCGGTGCAGATCAGAGGGCCCGCCATCCAGGCAACCACCCGCCGGACCCGTTCGGGCCGCCCCAAGGGGCACCCCTTCACCGGGGGCCTGCCAGTACCTCCCGTGCGGCCTCACCGGCACCCGGGCCCGCCGTACGGTGAACCCATGGACCGCAGCACCGAGGTCCGTGAGTTCCCGCGCACCCGCCGCGCCCGGATCACCCCCGAACAGGCCGGCCTCACCCCCCCATGCCGGGCCCCGCCGCGTTCCGGGCCTGCACCGCGAGGAAGTCGCCCGGCTCGCCGGGGTCAGCGTCGACCACTACGTCCGCCTGGAACGGGGCCGCACCCAAGGCGTCTCCGAAGCGGTCCGGGAGGCCGTCGCCCGCGCCCTGTTCGGCACCGGGGCGCTGCTCCGGGACGCGGATCCGTACGGTGAGTTGAGTGGTGTAACTCCTGGTCAGGAAGCGCCAGTTGGGACTGGCGAGTCTCCCCGGAGGAACACCGTGAAGCAGCGTATGCGTTCGAAGACGTCCATGGGGGAGGCGACGGAGCCGGTGCTGGATTGGGCCCCGGTAGGGCAACTGGTGGCGCAGGCGAAGGCCGACGGTGCCCAGCCGGCCGGGGAAGGGCTCCGCCCAGAACTCCGATGCCGGCGGCTGGGTGGTCGCAGTCGACCGCGCTCTTCCGGCTGACCGGCAGGCAAGGAGTGTCGGCGCCGGTGAGGCCGATGGGCAGCCGGCCCGTCGTCAGCGCTCGTTGGGATCGTCGGCGATTGCGCGGTCAGGTGCAGGGTGCAGGTGCCGCCGCGCCTCCATCGGTGGTTGAGACCGACTGTCTCTCCGACCGGCGCACGAAAATCTATGTCGCCGGGAGTAGACATTGGGTGGTGGTGTGGTTATGGTTTCTCTCGTAGTCGAGATCGAGCAGGGCCCGGCAGGGATGAACTGCCGGGCAGTGGTACACGCAGTTCGCAGAGCGGTGCGGTGGTGGAGTTCCGGAGCCAGGGTTGTCGCAGGACGGTGACGGGACTGACGACCGGACCGGGTGGCCCGCAGTGATCAGGGGCCGCCGTGAGCGGTACGCGGTGCACGCAGTAGCAGTTCCGTATGTGCGGTTCGCAGTACCAGCGGTGCGGTTGTCAGTGGTTCCCCGGTAAAGGCGTCGGCCGCGGGCGCGCGTACCGGGAGGTTCGGCAGTGGGGTTCCAAGCCAGGGCAGACGCAGGACGGGCGACGGGGCTGGCTGCCGGAGAGTGGCGCTGTCGCAGGCCACCGGGTGGTTCGCATCACCAGCAGTACGCAGTTCCGCTTGGCAAGTGATTGATTCGAGGGAAGAACGGAGGAGTTGAGCGCCATCAGGATCGCCCGGGCGGACGGCTTGAGCCCGGGTACCGCAGGACATCGTTGGTGAGGTGGTCTCCGGTCACGCATGCGCGATCCCCGCATTGCCCGCTCTCCCCCCGGGTGGGCCTGCGGAACAAGTAGGCCGGCGCGGTACTACGGCCGGCAGATGGTGTAGCAGTTCCTTCCAGATGGTGTAGCAGTTCCTTCGGGGCCCTGGTGCCAGTACGGCACCAGGGCCCCTCCACGTGGTCTGCGGAGAGGTGCGGATGACAGCAGACGACTCCTCCGGCCGTCCCGGCGACGACTGCCTGCACGACGGGCCGGGCCCCGGTGGCTCGTCGACAACGGCACCCCCATCGAGGCTTCACCCCGCTGGTTCGGCTTCCACGAGGTCTTCCACGCGCTGACCGTGGCGGCTTTCACCGCGCACTGCACCGCCATCTCCCTGACCGCCCCCTGACCGCGACAGCGCGCCTTCTCCCGCCGCGAGGTGGCACGGACGACTTTTCCCTCCCACTGGTCGTCGTGACCGTCGTGACCGTCGTGCTCGGTGTCATCGGAGCGGTGAGCGGTGGCCAAGGGCGTGTTCTGCCTGTTGGTCATCGGTGTGGTGGTTGTGGTCGCCGGCCGAAGCCGGCTGCCGGAGCAGCCCTCGGGTCAGTGTCCAGGAGCGGTCCGCCCCGTCCGTGACGGTGCGGAGGCGTCGGCGAGGTCGGCGCCGGTTTCGGCGTCCCGCTGGGAATGGTCGATGCCGTGCCAGTCCAGGCACATGACGGTCGCGTCGTCCTGCAGGTGGCCCTGGTTGGCGTCGGCGATCGCCGCGATGAGGGTGCGGGCGGCTTCGCGGGGATGCAGGGTGCGGGTGCGGACGATCATGTCCGACAGGTCGAGGCTGTTGGCGTTGCGCTCCAGCATGCCGTCGGTGAGCATCACCAGCCGGTCACCCGGCCGTATGTCCAGCGATTGGACCCGGTAGGTGTGGGGGATCTGGAAGCCGAACGGCATATCGACTTCTGGAACGATCTCCTGCACCCGTCCGTCCCGTATGCGCAGTGGCCAGGGGTGGCCGGCGTTGATGAACTCGGTCCTGCCGTCGAGCAGGCTGATGCGCAGGAGCTGGCCGGTGACGTAGCCCTTGTGGCCGTGCTCACGCATGGCCTG
>NZ_JBHXQZ010000185.1:0-4063 GCF_042717095.1 Streptomyces sp. NPDC058632
CCCCCACCACATCGGCACCGACGTCGGACGACGACACCCGGCGCACGCACCGGGCAGCATCCACCGAACCCCGCTCACCCACCTCCAACGCCCAGTCCGCGGACACCCGCAACCGCAACACGTCATGACGGTCCAGCAGCGCCTGCACCGCCGATGTCAGCCGCTCCTGCCCCAGCCCGCCCGGGACCTGGAGCAGCACCGACTGCTGGAAACCCTCCGCCGTGCCCCGCCACTCCCGCAGCCAGCGCATCACCGGAGTCGCCTCGACCGGACCCATACCGTCGTCCTCGACGGCGTCCGCCGCTTCCTCGCCGGCGGTGCGGCAGACCTCCGCCAGCGCGGCCGGTGTCCGGTGCTCGAAGATCTCGCGCGGGGTGAGGACGAGACCGGCCCGCCGCGCCCGGCTGACCAGCTGGATCGACATGATGCTGTCCCCGCCCAGCGCGAAGAACCCGTCGTCCACGCCGACCCGCTCCACGCCCAGCACGTCGGCGAAGAGCGCGCAGAGCAGCCTCTCCCGTTCCGTGCGGGGTTCCCTGCCGCTGCCCGCGCCCTCCGGGTGCGGCACCGGGAGGGCGGTGCGGTCCAGCTTCCCGTGCCGGGTCAGGGGCAGTGCGTCCAGGACCTGCAGGGTGCTCGGGAGCGCGTACTCCGGCAGCCGCTCGGCGACCAGGGCGCGCAGCCGGCCGGTGTCGAGGGTGCAGCCCGGTTCGGGCACGACATAGCCGGCCAGGTGCTTGGCACCGGAGGGCGCCCGGTGCACCAGGACGACGGAGTCGGCCACGTCGTCCTGCTCGCCGAGGGCCGCCTCGATCTCGCCGAGTTCGATGCGGAAGCCGCGGATCTTGACCTGGTGGTCGGCCCGCCCGAGGAACTCCAGCACTCCGTCCGGGGTCCAGCGCACCAGGTCGCCCGTGCGGTACATACGGGTACCGGCCGGACCGAACGGATCGGCGACGAACCGCTCCGCCGTCTGCGCGAACCAGTTCAGGTAGCCGCGCGCCAGCGCGTCACCGGCGATGTACAGCTCACCCTGCGCCCCGGGCGGCACCGGCCGCAGCCGGCCGTCGAGCACATAGGCCCGCATGCCGTCACGGGCACGGCCGATCGGCACGGCCGACGGCACCGAACGCCGGTCGGCCATGGTGTGGGCGGTGGCGTACACGGTGATCTCGGTCGGGCCGTACGCGTCGGTGATCACGGTGTCGGGGCAGTGCTCCAGCACCCGGCGGACGGTGGCGGCCGTGACGACATCGCCGCCGACCATCACCTCGCGGACGCCGACGAGGCAGCCCGGGTCCTCTTCGGCCACCACCCGGAAGAGCCCGGCCGTCAGCAGGAGCAGGGTGACCTCGTGCTCGCGGACCGCCCGGGCGATGGCCGCCACGTCGGGCTCGCCGGGCGGGGCCACCACGACCTCCCCGCCGTTCAGCAGGGGCGTCCACAGCTCGCAGGTGGACGGGTCGAAGCCGTACGGCGAGTGCAGCAGCGTCCGGATGGGGCGATCGGTCGCCGTCCTCGTCCAGTGACGGTCCGCGGCCAGGCCGACCACACCGCGGTGGGTGGCCGTCACGCCCTTCGGCTCGCCGGTGCTGCCCGACGTGAACATCACGTAGGCGGCGTTGTCCGGGTGGGGGCGCACCACGGGAGGTACGACGGCCGGGTCCTGTCGCGGGTCGTCGTCGGTCACCGCGAGGAAGTGGGCGGCTCGGGGCAGCAGGCCGGGCGCCGTGCCCCGGTGGGTCTCGTCGGTGACGACCACCGACGCCCCGGTCTGCCGCAGCATCTCGTCCAGCCTGGTCCGGGGCAGGTCGGGGGCGAGGGGCACGTAGGCCGCTCCGGCCTTCAGCACGCCCAGGATCGCCGTCACGACCTCCGGCGAACGCTCCATCAGCAGCGCGACCCGGTCTTCCGGACCGGTCCCCAGGGACATCAGCCGGGCCGCGAGCCGGGCCGCCCGCTCGTCGAGTTCCCGGTAGGTCCGCACCCCGCCGTCCCAGCGGACGGCCACGGCCTCCGGCGTTCGCGCCACCTGCGCCGCGAACGCCTCGACGACGCTCGTCGCGGCCTTCGTCGTATCCGCGTCGGCGTCGTTCCAGTCGGCCAGGATGCGGTGCCGCTCCTCCGGCGACAGCACGTCCACCGTGCCGGCGGGCCGGTGGGGGTCGTCCACGAACGCCCGCAGCACCCGCACGAACCGGTCGGCCAGCACGCGTGCTTCCTCGTCGCCGAACGCGGCGGGCGCGTACTCGATGCGCAGGGACAACCCCTGCTCCCGCGGTGCGGCGATCAGCATGAGCCGGTAGTGGGCGGCCTCACGGGTCTCCACGCGGGTGAGGGTGAGGGAGGTGCCGGTGAGGGCCGTGGCCTTCTCGTCGACCGGGTAGTTCTCGTAGACCATGGCCGAGTCGAACAGCCGGGGCAGGCCTGCGAGACTCTGGATGTCGCTCAGCCCGAGGTACTGGTGGGCAATCAGCCCGGCCTGCTCGTCCTGGAGGCCGCGCAGCAATTCCTCGAGGGTCCGGTCCTGGTCCAGCCGCGCCCTGACGGGCAGGGTGTTGATGAACAGGCCCGCCATGGTCTCGATGCCGGGCACCTCCGGCGGCCGGCCGGACACCGTCGTGCCGAAGACCACGTCGTCACGGCCGGTCAACCGGGACAGCAGCAGCGCCCAGGCGCCCTGGAGGACCGTGTTGACGGTGAGCCCGCGGGACCTGGCCCACGTGACGAGGCGGGTGGCAAGGCCCGGAGGGAGTTCGGGGTGCACCCGTCCGGGGCGCACGGCCGGCGCCATCCGGTCGGAGGCGGCGGGGGCGACGAGCGTGGGCTCGTCCACCCCGTCCAGGGCCCGGGCCCAGGCGGCGTGCGCGTCGTCGCGGTCCTGCGCGGCCAGCCAGCGCAGGTAGTCGCCGTAGGGGGCGGCCCGAGGCAGCGTGGCCGTCGGGCTCTCGGCCGCGTACAGGGCGAACAGATCACGGGCCAGGACGGGCACCGACCAGCCGTCCAGCAGGATGTGATGGTGCGTCAGGACAAGTCGGTGGCGTTTGTCGCCGAGGCCGAGCAGCGCGGCCCGCAGCAGGGGCGGGCGCGCCGGGTCGAAGCGCTCGGCGAGCTCCGCGTCCGCGATCCGGTCGCTCTCCGCGGCCTGCGCGGTGTCGGGCAGGGCGCTCAGGTCGGCCGTCAGCCACGGGAGTCCGGGATCACGGGTGATCACCTGGACGGGGGCGTCCGTGATGTCGTGGACGAACGCGGCCCGCAGGTTGGCGTGCCGGGCCAGCAGCGCCGTACAGGCGGCCCTGAGCGCGTCCGCGTCGAGCGGGCCTTCGAGGTCGAGGCAGAGCTGCGGGGTGTAGACGTCGCTCTCGCCGCCGTCGTAGACGGCGTGGAAGAGCAGGCCCTCCTGGAGCGGGGAGAGCGGGAGGACGTCCTCCAGGCCGGGGTACGCGGCTTCGAGGGTTTCCACCTGCTCCTGAGTGAGGGGCACGAGGGGGAAGTCGGACGGCGTGTGGCCGCCGGTCTCGGCACCCGTGCCCGCGAGGGTCTCCAGCGACCGCAGCCACCGCTCGGCCAGGTCCCGCACCTCGGCCTCGTCGAGCAGACCGCCCGCCCACGCGAACGTCGCCGACAGCACCGGGCCCCCGGGTCCGTCGACCGCGACCGCGTTGACGTCGAGCGCGTGCAGCAGCGGAGTGGCCGGATCGGTGCCGGCGCCCAGTCCGTGCGCGTCGTCGGCCACCGTCCAGTCGGCGCCTGCGTCGGTGCTTCCGGACGCGGACGAGGCAAGGGCGTCCAGGGACGTGGTCGTACGGCCGAGGTAGTTGAAGCCGATCTGCGGCCGGGCGCAGTGCATCAGGAGCGGGGCCGTCTGCGGGTTGAGGTAGCGCAGCAGGCCGTGACCGAAGCCCCGGCCCGGCACCCGGCCGAGCTGCTCCTTGGCCTGCTTGACGGCGTCCACGGGATCGTCGCCCGTGACGTCGAGCCGTACGGGGTGGACGCGGGTGAACCAGCCCACCGTGCGGGAGAGGTCCACGTCCGCCCGGTCGCCGTCGCGGCCATGACCCTC
>NZ_JBHXQZ010000186.1:0-3815 GCF_042717095.1 Streptomyces sp. NPDC058632
CCCGGTCCACTGCGGCGTGGCCGCGCTTGCCTGCGTAAACCAGGTAGACGGCGACTTGGGAGTTCTCGATCCGGCCGGCAGTACCGGTGTATTGGTGCTGGACGCCGACCGTGTGGACGTTCACGTATTTCCCCGGGGCTGAGTTCACGTAATTCCCCAGCCCCGGGTGCCGATGGCGTCTACTTGACCGACGGCTTGGCGGGCTTGTCGGTGGGGTTCCTGGGGCGCTTGTTCGGACGGTAGCTGGGGCCGTTCATGATGACCTGGTGGCTGGTGTTGATGAGCCGGTCGAGGAGGGACTCGGCGACGACGGGGTTGGGGAAGAGTGGATACCAGTCGCTGGGCGCCCGGTTGCTCGTGATGATCAGGGGCCGCCCCTGCCGCTCGCTGACCAGTTCGTAGAGGTCGTCGGCGTGGGCCGCGGAGAGCTGGCGCATGGCGAAGTCGTCGAGGATGAGCACGTCGGGCCGTACCAGTTCACGGATCCGTTTCTCCCAGGTGCGGTCCGCGTGGCCGCCGGCGAGTTCGGCGAGGATCCGGCTGGTCTTGGCGAAGCGGACGTGGGCGCCCTGCCGGACGGCGAGGTGGCCCAGGGCCTGGGCGACATGCGTCTTGCCCACCCCGACCGGGCCGAACAAAATTACGGACTCGCCCGCATGCAGCCAGCGCAGGGCGCCCAGATCCCGGATCTGGGCGGCGGGCAGTTTCGAGGAGGCGGTGAAGTCGAACTCCTCCAGGGTGACCTGCTGCTCGAACTTGGCCCGCTGGAGCCTGCGTTGGAAGGCGACGGTCTCGCGGCGGGTGATCTCGTCCTGGCAGAGGACCTGGAGGAAATCGAGGTGGCCGAGCTCGCCGCCGTGGGCCTGGGCGAGGCGGGCGTCGAGAGTCTCCAGCATCCCGGACAGCCTCAGGGACTTCAGCGACTCGCGCAGGGCGGTGTCCATCACGCTCATCAGGCTTCCACCTCGGCTTCGCTGCGGACCTGGTCGTCGTGGTCGTCGTCCGGTGTGTCCGGGGGCGTGACGGAGCCGAACAGCCCCTGCGGGCCGTGGAGGAAGGCCGCGGCGCCCGCGTCTCCGCTGGTCTCGGGCTCGGGATCGGTCTCGGTGCCGGCAACCAGGATGCCCTTGACGGTGCGGTATGACGGGTCGCCGACCGTGATCGCTCTCGCGCAGGCGGCCTCCAGCCGAGTGTCGCCGTACTTCTTGCGTAGTCCGAGAACCCCCTGGGCAGCGCGGAGCCGATAGAGCGCGTTGACCTCCAGCAGCTGGTCGACGACCTCGCGACAGGCGTCACCGATCTCGAACGCCTGGGTGCGGCACCAGACGGGCGTCTTCATCTGGAAAGCGATCTTCTCCGGCGGGTAGTCACTCCTGTCGGTGCGTTTTCCCTGCTCAAGTGCCGCGTGGGTCTTGATCAAGTCGCCGTTGAGGAAGACCTGCACCATCGTGGCGGTCGAGCGGACATCGACCCTGCGGCCGATCAGTTTCCAGGGCACGGAGTAGAGGGTGCGGCCGACCTTGATGTGGATGTCCGGGCCGACGGTGGCCGTCGACCAGCGGGCCAGGGTGAACGGCGTGGGCGGCAGCGGCAGCAGAGCGGCGGCCTCGACCGCGCCGAACACGGCCATCGGGGCCGCCCCGCCCAGCGGCCGGCACTGCCGGCGTCCGGCGACCTGCTGGGCCCAGGTGACGGCCTCGGCCTGCATGTGCTCGATCGAGGTGAACTCCCGCCCGCGCCAGAACGAGTCGCGGACATAGGGCATGGGCCGCTCCACCCTGGGCTTGTCCTTTGGCTTCAAGGCTCTCGCCGGGTCCACCAACGCCCCGTAGTGGGTGGCGAGTTCGGCATACGCCTTGTTGATTTTGGGGTCGTAGAGGTCGGGCTTGTCGACGCCGGTCTTCAGGTTGTCCGGCACGAGACGGCGCGGGACGCCGTCGAAGTAGCGGAAGGCCGCGACGTGCGCTTCGGTCCATGCGTGCTGGTCCAGGTTCAGGACCGGGCGGACGAACATGTGCCGTGAGCAGGGCAGCACCATCACGAACGCCCAGACGCGGTGCCGTTTGCCGGTGCGGGGGTTGGTCCACTGGCCCAGGAAGCCGTAGTCGATCTGGGCCTCCTCGCCCGGCTCGACCTCGTCGCGCAGGACCGTGACCTGCGAGCGGCTCACCTCGTCGGGCAGCGTGGCGTGCACCCAGCGGCGGAACGAGGAGACCGACACCTTCAGTTTGTGCTCGTCCCGCAGCCGCTGGTGGATCGTGGAGACCGTCACCGTTCCCAGCAACTCCTTGATGTAGTCGCGGTGTTCGTCGATGTCGGACCAGGTGACCTGCCGCAGTCTCCTGTCGACGAGCCCGGGGAACCACCCCTCGATCAGCCCGGCCCAGTCGGCCTCGCTCATCGGCGGCCCGCCCGGGGTGATGCCGGCCGCCTCCGCCGGCGCCAGGTACTTCCTGACTGTCTTGCGGTCCACCCCCAAAGACGCGGCCAGCGCGCTCTTCGAGCGCCCCGCGTACCAGTGGACGTAAATCTCGGTGATGTCGACCACGACGAACGTTCTCCTTGCCATCCGGGCTGCCCATCGGCGTTCGGGACCCACCGGGCGAGGGCCATCCGCAGCTCCGCGATGACCAGGTCCCTCGATCCCGAACTCCGCCGTACCCATGGCCAATCAGGAGGATTCGCAATAGAGGTCGCATATATATCAAACCGCCCCATCTGTTGAAAATCCGGTGACTGCGATGCCGCCCTGTGTCACGCAGTCACTCCAAAGCATTCGATGCAAAGATTGCATTGCAAGCATTGCTTTGCATCGCTATCTTTGTAGGCATGAACGAGCCCCAGGACTCGCACGTCCGCAATCTCGATGCCCGATCCCTGCGCGGGCTCGCACACCCACTGCGCATGCAACTGCTGGACGCCCTGCGCTTCGGTGGCCCCGCCACCGCGTCCCAACTCGCCGAAAAGCTGGGCGAGTCAAGCGGTGCGACCAGCTACCACCTGAGGCAGCTCGCCGTTCACGGCTTCATTGAGGACGCCCCCGAGCGCGGCAGGGGCCGGGAGCGGTGGTGGAAGGCGGTCCACAAGGGCCTGCGCTTCGACGACGCACTGCTCACGGACGCCAGCCCGGACGTGCGCGGGGCCGCCGACATGTACCTCCACGAGATCGCCACCACCCAGACCCGGGACCTGTCGACCTGGCTCGGCAACCGCCAGGCATGGCCGGAGGAATGGAACCGCACCTGGGACATGAGCAGCGCGACACTACGGCTGACGCCCGAACTGACCCGGGAACTCGTCGAGAAGATGCACGCGCTCGTCGACACCTACCGCGACCGGGCCGCCGACGAGGACGACGCCAACACCGCCCAGGTACGCATCCACACACACGCGTTCCCCCTCACCACGGAGTGAAAGGCCACAGCCCGATGCACCCCGAGAACCACCTTGCCCTGCACCATGCCCGCGCCGCCGAACTCCGTGCCGAAGCCGACGCGTACCGTCTCGCCGCCGCGGCCCGGCACCCCCGGGACCTCCGTACCCGTCTCGGCTGGGCCCTCGTGGAAGTCGGCCTGCGGCTGGCCGCCGCCCCCAAGGCGGCAGCCGCCATTCCTTAGCGCCGTTCGCGACCGCCGTCCCCGTGGGGAAACATGACCGCGCTGATGGGGAATTAGCTGACGCCGAACCCACATGAGGTGGGGAATTGCATGACCGTCGACACCTCGAATGCGTCCCGCCAACGGGCGGGTTCTATGCTGTGACCTGCGGCCACCGTCTCTTCGTCAGTCCACACAACTCACGATGATCAACGGTGG
>NZ_JBHXQZ010000187.1:0-3551 GCF_042717095.1 Streptomyces sp. NPDC058632
GTGTCCGCGCCGCGCACCGACACCGCCAGCCGCGCCGCCTGCTCCCGCACCGCCTCACGCGACTTCGCCGACACCACCCACGGCAACCACGCCGGAACCCGGGCCGCTTCGGTGAGTACGCCGTCCGTCTCCGCGGCCGGGTCTTCCGCCCCGTCGGCGGGCTCGGGTTCCGGGGCCTGCTCGAGGATGAGGTGGCCGTTGGTGCCGCTGATGCCGAAGGAGGAGATGCCCGCGCGGCGGGGGTGGCCGGCGTCCGGCCAGGGGGTGGCCTCGGTGACCAGGCGGACGGCACCGCTGGACCAGTCGACGACCGAGGTGGGGTCGGTGATGTGCAGGCTCTTGGGCACCATGCCGTGCCGCATCGCGAGCACCATCTTCATCATGCCGCCGACTCCCGCGGCGGCCTGGGTGTGGCCGATGTTCGACTTCAGCGAGCCGAGCAGCAGCGGCCGCTCCGCCGGACGGTCCTGACCGTAGGTGGCGAGGATGGCCTGGGCCTCGATCGGGTCGCCGAGCGGGGTACCGGTGCCGTGCGCCTCGACCACGTCGACCTCGGCGGCGGACAGTCCGGCGTTGGCGAGGGCCTGACGGATGACGCGCTGCTGGGAGGGCCCGTTGGGGGCGGTGAGACCGTTGGAGGCGCCGTCCTGGTTGAGGGCGGAGCCGCGCACCACGGCGAGGACCTGGTGCCCGTTGCGGCGGGCGTCGGAGAGCCGCTCCAGCAGGACGAGGCCGACGCCCTCGGCGAAGCCCATACCGTCGGCGCCCTCGGCGAACGCCTTGCAGCGGCCGTCGGGGGCGAGGCCGCGCTGCCGGGAGAACTCCACGTAGGGCTCGGGGGTGGACATGATGGTGACACCGCCGGCCAGGGCCATGGTGCACTCACCGGTGCGCAGCGACTGCAGGGCCAGGTGCAGGGCGACCATGGAGGACGAGCAGCCGGTGTCCATGGTGACGGCGGGGCCCTCGAAGCCGTACGTGTAGGACAGGCGGCCGGAGGCGATGCTGGAGGCGTTGCCGGTCATGAGGTGGCCGGCGAGCTGCTCCTGGGCGGCGGCACCACCGAGGCGGACCTGGTAGTCGGTGTTGATGGTGCCGACGAAGACTCCGGTGGCGGTGGAGCGCAGGGTCTCCGGGTCGATGCCTGCGCGTTCGAACGTCTCCCAGGAGGTCTCCAGCAGCAGACGCTGCTGCGGGTCCATGGCGAGGGCCTCGCGCGGGGAGATGCCGAAGAACGCCGGGTCGAATCCGGCGACGTCCTGGATGAAGCCGCCCTCACGGCTGTAGGTGGTGCCCTGCCGTTCGGAGTCGGGGTCGTACATCGAGTCGAGGTCCCAGCCGCGGTCGGCGGGCGGGGTGGACACCGCGTCGACCTCGGCGGCCATGAGGTCCCACAGTTCCTCGGGGGTGGTGACCCCTCCGGGGAAGCGGCAGGCCATGGCGACCACGGCCATCGGCTCGTCGGTGACACCGGCCGCGACGACCACGGGTGCGGCGGCGGGCCGCTGTTCGCCGAGCAGCCGGCCCTTCAGGTGGTCGACGACGGCGACGGTGTTGGGGTGGTCGAACAGGAGTGTCGTGGGCAGCTTGACGTCGGTGGCGGCGGTGATGCGGTTGCGCACCTCGACGGCGGTGAGCGAGTCGAAGCCCAGGTCCTTGAAGGCGCGGTGCACGTCGACCGCCTCGGGCGAGGCGTGGCGCAGGGCGGTGGCGACCTCGGCGCGGACCAGGTCGGTGAGCAGACGGTCCTGGTCGGCGGGGGCGAGGCCGCGCAGCCGGTCGCGCAGGGCGTGGGTGTCGGTCGCGGCGGCCTTGGCCGCCTCCAGGGCGCGGCGGACCTCGGGCAGGTCGCCGATGAGAGGGCTGGGCCGGGCGGCGGTCAGGACGCCGGCGTACGACCGCCAGTCGACGTCGACGACGGTGGCGTGCGAGGCGCCCTCGGAGACGGCGGCGCGCAGCGCGGCGACGGCGGTGTCGGGCGCCATCGGGGTGAGTCCGTCGTGGCGCATCCGGTCGGTGAGGACGTCGGCGGTGGCCATGCCCGCGTCGGCCCAGGGGCCCCAGGCGACGGAGGTGACGGGCAGGCCGGCGGCGCGGCGCTGCTCGGCGACGGCGTCGAGGTAGGCGTTGGCGGCGGCGTAGTTGGCCTGTCCTGCGTTGCCGAGGACGCCGACGATGGAGGAGAACAGCACGAACATCGACAGGTCGTGGTCACGGGTGAGTTCGTGCAGGTTGGCGGTGCCGAGGGTCTTGGGGCGCAGGACGGCGTCGAAGCGGTCCGGGGTGAGGGCGTCGAGTACGCCGTCGTCGAGTACGCCCGCGGCGTGCACGACGCCGGTGAGCGGCAGGTCGGCGGGGAGGGAACCGAGGAGACCGGCGAGCTGGTCGCGGTCGGCGACGTCGCAGTCGGCGACGGTGACGCGGGCTCCGTGGGCGCCGAGTTCGGCGGCGAGTTCGGCGACGCCGGGCGCGTCGGGGCCTCGGCGGCTGGTGAGGACCAGGTGCCGGGTGCCGGCGGCGGCCAGGGAGCGCGCGACGTGGGCGCCGAGGGCGCCGGTGCCGCCGGTGATCAGGACGGTGTCGTGCGGTGCCCAGGTGCCGGTGGGGTCTGCGTCGCCGGCGGGCTCGGGCAGCGGCATGCGGGCGAGCCGGCGGGCGTAGGAGCCGGAGGCGCGTACGGCGAGCTGGTCCTCGGTGCCGCCGAGGAGGCCGGGCAGGCGGTCGAGGGCGCGTGGGTCGGGGGTGGGGGGCAGGTCGACGAGTCCGCCCCAGGTGTCCGGGAGCTCGAAGGCGACGGCGCGGCCGAAGCCCCAGGTCTCGGCCTGGACGGGCGAGGTCAGCGGGTCCCGGCTGTCGACGGAGACGGCGCCGCGGGTCAGCGCCCACAGGCGGGTGCCGTTGCCGGCGAGGGCGTGGGTCAGGTTCTTGGCGGCGACGAGGCCGCGCGGTACGGCGGGGTGGTCGGGGTGCGGCCGCTCGTCGAGGGCGAGCAGCGACAGCACGCCGGCGGGGCCCTCGCCGTCGGGGGTGGTGAGCAGGGCGGTGAGGGCGGCGGCGTCCTCGTCGCCGGTCAGGTCGTGGCGTTCGACGCGCAGTCCGCGGGCGGTGAGGGCGGTGAGGAGGGCATCGACCCAGGGGTCGTCGGCGTGCCCGGCCGGGACGAGGGCGGGCCAGCGGCCGGCGGGGACGGCGCCGGCGGCGCCGGTCAGCGGGGTCCAGTGGACGCGGTGGCGCCAGGTGTCGAGGGTGGTGCGCAGGGTGCGGCGGCGGCGCCAGGAGGCGAGTGCGGGCAGCAGGCTGCTGAAGGCCTCGGTGTCGTCGCCGGTGATGTCGAGAACGGTGGACAGACGGGTGACGTCTCCGCTCTCGACGGCCGACCAGAACTCGCCGTCGGCGGGGTCGGTGCCGGTGCCGGCCGGCCGGTCGGTCTCGTCGGGGGTGAGCCAGTACCACTCGCGCTGGAAGGGGTAGGTGGGGAGGTCGACGCGCCGCGGGCGGGTGCCCGCGTAGAAGGCGTCCCAGTCCACGTCCGCGCCGCACGCCCACGCCTC
>NZ_JBHXQZ010000188.1:0-3208 GCF_042717095.1 Streptomyces sp. NPDC058632
GCCCCGGGGCGGGGCCGGGCAGCACGCCGGTCACGATGGCCGGCGCGGCGGCCGGTCACAGCGGCCGCCGCGGCGCCGCCCGGTGTCAGGCGGTGCTGAACTCGACCGGCAGGCGGTCCAGCCGCGTCTCCCAGGTGGAGGCGGTGGAGGACAGCTCGTCCGGCGGCACCGCGAGGCGCAGGTCCCGCAGCCGGTGCAGCAGCACGTCCACGGCGATCTCGATGATGGCCTGGCCGATGTTCTGGCCGGGGCATTCGTGCGGTCCCCCGCTGAACGCCAGGTGCGACTGGTTGCCCTGGACGGACACCCCGGTGTCCGGGCGGATCTCGGGGTCCTGGTTGCCCGCCGCGAGGCCCAGGAGCAGCAGATCACCCTCCCGCACCCGGTGCCCGCCGATCTCCAGGTCACTGGTGGCGAACCGGCCCGGCAGCACCGCGAGCGGCGGGCTGTTCCACATGACCTCCTCGATCACCGCCGAGATGTTCAGCCGGCCGCTGATCAGCCCGGACAGCCGCGCGGTATCGGTGAGGACCAGCTGGAGCACCCGGGCGAGCAGGTTGCTGGTGGTGGTGTGCCCGGCGATCAGCACCAGGCGCAGATGGCTGACCACCTCGTCCTCGTCGAGCCCGGCGTGGTGGGCCAGCAGGGCGGTGGTGAGGTCGCTGCCGGGTTCGGACCGCTTGCGGACGACGAGCGCGCCCAGGATCTCCTGAATGCGTATGTCGTGCGTGACGGCCTCCTCGCCGCCCTTGAGGACCTGGGCACAGGACTCGACCAGGTCGCGTCCTTCGGCCTCGGGCAGCCCCAGGACGCGGGTGATGACCAGCATCGGCAGATACTCGGCGTAGTCGCTCACCAGATCGGCGCGTCCGGTGTCCGCGAAGACGTCGATCTCCTTGTTCGCGAAGTGCGTGGCGTGCCGGCGGATACCGCGGCCGGCGGCGGCCTGGAGCCCGTCGGTGACGGCTCCGCGCAGCCTGCGGTGCGGCTCGCCGTCCTGGGAGACGCAGTCGGGGCGCCAGCCGAGCATCGGGACGAGCGGTGAGGTGTCCGCCACGCGCCCGTCACGCTGGTCGCGCCAGATCCGGGCGTCCCGGGTGAACTGGCGGGGGTTGTCGAGGACCCGCCGGTTGTCCCGGTAGCCGAGCACCAGCCAGGCCGGCACGTCGCCCTCCAGAAGCACCGGCGCGACCGATCCGTGTTCCTTGCGCAGCCGCTCGTGGAGGCCGGCCGGGTCGGCGGCCAGATCCGGCCCGTACAGCCGGGCGAGGTCCGCGCCGTGGTGGGCCACGGGACAGCCGCGGGCGGCGCCGGGGTCGTTCCCGGCCGGATCGCTCATCGGGACTCCGCGGCCAGGGCCGAGCGGTCCCGCAGATGGTGGATGAGGGTGACGAGCACGTCGCGGCTGGCGGACCGGTCGCGGGCGTCGAAGGCCACGACCGGGATGTGCCCGGGGAGGTCCAGGGCGTCCCGGATCTCGTCCACCGGGTAGTCCTTGGAGTCGGGGAAGACGTTGAGGGCGATGACGAAGGGCACGTTCTGCCGTTCCATCTCCTCGATCGCCCGGAAACTGGAGGCCAGCCGCCGGGTGTCGACCAGCACGACCGCACCGAGCGCCCCCTTGAACAGCCCGTTCCACAGGAACCAGAAGCGTTCCTGGCCGGGCGTGCCGAACAGGTACAGCACCAGGCTGTCGTTGATGCCGATCTTGCCGAAGTCCAGGCTGACGGTGGTCTCCGTCTTGTCGGCGACGCCGACGAGCCGGTCGACGTCGGCACTGGCCTGGGTGAGGGTCTCCTCGGTGGTGAGCGGCTTGATGTCGCTGACCGACCGGACCATCGTGGTCTTCCCGGTACCGAAGCCGCCGGCGATCATCACCTTCACCGAGCGGGTGTCCCCGGCCGTTTGCCGACCGGCTTGGTCAAAGCCTTTCAAGTCCACTGAGTACCTCCTCAAGGAGCGCGAGGTCGGGCCCGCGGCCGGCGTCGTGGGCCGGAATGGGGTCACGGGCTTCGACGTGGCCTCCGTCCAGCAGGTCCGACAGCAGTACGGCGAGAATGTTGAACGGCAGCCCGAGGTGGGCGCCGAGTTCGGCCGCGGAGAGCGGTTCACGGCAGCGCCGGACGATCTCCTCGTGCTCGTGCTGCATCCCCGGCACGGGGGCCGAGCGGGAGACGACGAGGGTCGCCACGTCGAGACTCGACGCCGAACCGCCCGGTCCGCTGCGCCCTCCCGTGAGGACGTAGTAGCGCTCGAGACCGGACGGGTCCGACGGCCGTCGGGGAGCACTCATCCAGAGTGCTCCTCCAGGCGCACAGTGGTACCGAGCAGCTCGCCCATTCTGCGGGCGAGGTCCCTCATCTGGTGTCCGAGCAGGCCTTGGTCCAGGCCCTCGCGGGCGAGGACGCCGAGGTAGGTCTCCACGCCCGCGCGGACCACGAACAGATGGCCGCCGTCCACCTCGATCATCGCCAGCCGCAGCTGCCCCGCGTAGGCGGGGAACTGTTCGGCGACCGGCTGGGCCAGTGCCTGCAGGCCGGCGACCACGGCCGCGAAGCGGTCCACGTCGTCGGGGTCCTCCGCCCCGAAGGAGGTGATGGCCTTGCCGTCGCTGGAGGCCACAAGGGCGAAGCGGATCTCCTGGATGCTCTCGACGAGATCGCGGAGTGCCCAGCTCACGTCGTTTCCCTGGTGCGTCATGGGGTGTGGTCGCTCTCCTCGGTGCGGTGCTTCGTGGACTCACGTCCAGCGGGGGTGTCACCGGCGGCCGCCTCGGGCGCCGCGCCGGTGTCGCGTTCTCCGGACACGCGTTCGCCCGCGTCGCGCCCCGCGATGTCGCGGCCGGCGGTGGCGAAGGCGGCGAGCCCGGTGAAGGACGCGTCCGGTGGTACGGCGGTGACGGTGCTCCGGTCGCTGTGCCCGGCCCGTCCGGGCTGCCGCGGCTCGGCCTCGGTCCGCCTGCTGCTGCGCCGGCGGGGCAGTCCGCCGGGCGTGGTGTCCACCGCCCCGGCGGACTCGGGGAACGTGTCGGAGCCGGGTGTCTCGGCGGAGTCGGCCGGCCAGAGATCGGCCTCCCCGTCGTCGGTGACCGCGGTCCACGGCAGGACGGGCACCCCGGCACGGGCGGCCGCGGCGGGGGCGGCCGGGGCCTCGCCGGCCGCGGGCGGCGGGCTGAAGTACTTGTGCGGTACGACGACGACCACCGAGG
>NZ_JBHXQZ010000189.1:0-3184 GCF_042717095.1 Streptomyces sp. NPDC058632
AAGGTGTGGCTCGGGTCCGACAGGTACAGCGCGACCGCGTCCGCCTTGAACTCGGGCGAGTAGACCTTCATCACCATAAAAGATGCCTCCTGCCCGGCCCCTGCCGGGGCCGGTATCAGAGGTGTCCACCACTCGGGGACAGGTCCCCCAGACTCTTCTTGGCCTCCTTGGCAAGGCTGTCCGTCCACTTGTCCAGCTCGCGTTTATTGATCCCGCTGCGGGCCACATTGCCCTCCTGTCGCACGTGCTTGGGCGACAGGGTACGGGTGGGCACCGACAGCCCGGCCGTCAGTGAGAATGTGGCGACGGCACGGGCACGGCCGGTGAGCCGGGCAAGACGACCAAGAGCCTCGAAGGGCTGGTCCACAAGTCGCGGTGCGGGCCAGCCCTGTCGCGTCAGTTCCTGCGGGCGGGACGGGCGTCCAGCGCCGTGCGCAAACGCCCCGGTGCGCTGTCGCGGTCTCCCGGTCGAGGTAGGACCAGTACCTCGGCAGGAGGACGATCACGTCGTAGGCGTCGACGGCGTCGGTCACCGCCGCCGTGAGCGGGCTGCGGTCGGTGCGGGGCAAGCCGCGGTCACTCTCCCGTGAGGGGTGGCGGACCTCCCACATGCAGGTGTGGTGCACCAGGACACCGGGGCCGTCCGGCGAGGACCACAGCGTGCTGGTCGTCGGCTCCGGCGGAGTGGCCGGCTCGATCTCCTTCTTGCGGCGGCTCCGGCTGCGACCCACGCCCCTCATGCTCCAGCGCCAGTAGTCCTCGGCTTCCTCGAGGAGCAGGACCCGCTGTCCGCTGTGTGCCCAGGTCGCCACGATCACGGCCCTCGCCCGGTGGGCGGTTCCCGCGCTGTCGGTCACGGTCTTGACGGCGCCGGCGAAGTCGGCCGAGATGATGTCGTCGGGGACGAGCTCGGCGCCGAAGCGTTCGGCCTGGGCCCGCATGTTGTCCATCAGGTCCGGGCCCATGATGCCGCCCGGGAAGCCGGGGAAGTTCTCCACCTCGGTCGTCTGCACCAGCGCGCCGCCGGCGGTGACCGCGCCCTCGAAGACCAGCGGCTTCAGCGAAGCGCGGGCGGTGTAGAGGACGGCGGTGTATCCGGCGGGACCGGAGCCGATGACGATGACCTCGCGTACGTCGTCTGTGCCGGTCACGCTGCTCACGCCTCCTGCTTGGTGTCGATCTCGGCGATCAGGGCCTCGATACGGGTCTTGATCTCGTCACGGATCGGGCGCACCGACTCCACGCCCTTACCCGCCGGGTCCTCCAGGACCCAGTCGAGGTACTTCTTGCCGGGGAAGATCGGGCAGGCGTCGCCGCAGCCCATGGTGATGACGATGTCAGCGGCCCTGACGACCTCATCGGTCAGCGGCTTGGGGACGCCCCGGCGTGCGGAGTGCGGCTGGCAGGGGACGCCGCGGGTGTTCGCCCGAGACCAGAGGGGGCCCGGTGGCTGGAGAGGCCGGGCACCGAACGGCGTCGTGAAAGTGCTCTCGACCGACGGTGTCGAACCGGCCACCGGTCCTGAGCGCCGCAAGGGGCAATCCGTCCATACGGGTTCGGCCTCAGGAAAGCCGCCAGGAGCATTCCCGCCGTAACGCGCGCGGGACGGCGCGGCCTTCCTCCCGTCCCGGCGCCGACGACGGACGGGGGACGCGGCATGGACCCGGCCTCCCCCGTCACATCACACGACATACCGGAATGCTCCACTTGATCTTTACGAATCGGCCATGATTTCCGGCGGCCCGGCGCGGCCGCACCGCCCGCCCGGGGCCGACGGCGACCTGAGCAGCCGCGGCGCCGTGCGGAGTCGGCGCCGCCGGAGAGTTCGGTGCGCCGCGATGAATGGCGCGTTGTCCACCGGTCGCCGCACCCCCGGAACCTTGCCGGAATCCGGGGCGACCGACGGGCCATCACCCAATGGTCCGTCAGTTTCCCGTCGTATCACCCTGCGGACGGGATCCCGCAAGAGCCCCTTCCTTGCCAACCTGCTTGCGCACCCGGGGGCTCTCGCTGAAGCGTCCGAAAGCCACGCTTGTTGACAGGGGCATATCACGGAGAAGGTTCAACCACCGATGCGGCACCTCCAGGACGCCCGCACTGTCCGCAGGACTGCCGCAGACGTGAACCGAGGGCCCGGACATCCAACGGACCCACGACCCCTCACCGGAGGACAAGTGAAGATCAAGACGTTCCTGTCGTCGGGCGCCTCCCGAAGAGCCCGTGCCGCCACCGTCGTCGCCGCCCTGGCGACCGTGTCCGCGCTCGTGACCCCCACCGCCATGGCGTCGGCGTCCGCGGACGCGAAGCCCACCGCGGCCCAGCTCGCCCGGGTCGGCGACGCGGTGCTCACCGCCGACGTCGGCGGCACGGCCTGGTACACCGACAAGGCGTCGGGCAAGGTCGTCGTCACCGCCGACAGCACGGTCTCGGCGGCGGAGATCAACAAGATCAGGAAGGCGGCCGACGCGCAGTCCGGGGCGCTGCAGATCAATCGCACCCCGGGCAAGTTCAACCGTCTGATCGCTGGCGGGGAAGCCATCACCTCCTCCGGCGTCCGCTGCTCCCTCGGCTTCAACGTCCGCAACTCCGCAGGCACGAACTTCGCGCTCACCGCTGGACACTGCACCAGCGGCCGTTCCAGCTGGAGCATCGGCACTGCGGTGCCGGGCCAGACCGTCTTCCCGACCTACGACCACGGGGTCATCCAGCACTCCAACCCCGCCGCATCCGACGGCCGCGTGTACCTGTACAACGGCACGTACCGCGACATCGTCAACGCCGGCAGCCCGACCGTCGGGACGCGCATCGAGCGCTCCGGCAGCACCACGGGTTACCGCACCGGCAGCGTCACCGGCCTGAATGCCACCGTCAACTACGGCAACGGCCAGCTGGTCTACAACACGATCCAGACCAACGCCTGCGCCCAGCCCGGCGACAGCGGCGGCCCGCTCTTCGCCGGCAACACCGCCTACGGCCTGCTCTCCGGCGGCAGCGGCAACTGCACCACCGGCGGTACCACGTTCTACGAGCCGGTCACCCGGCCGCTGAGCCTGTACGGCCTCAGCGTCTTCTAGCCCCAATGCCGTGTAGTTAGCCTCGAAGTTTCATGACGGTCCGCCGACGGAGTCGGTGGACCGTTTTCGTGCCGTGGGCTGAGGGTGGGCAGGCCGAGGGCCCGAGTGTC
>NZ_JBHXQZ010000190.1:0-2975 GCF_042717095.1 Streptomyces sp. NPDC058632
GGCGCTCTCCCCGCGCCTCTGCCTCCGCCGGCGCCCCCCCCCCACCCCCGGAGGGGGCGTAGGCGCCGGGCCCCGAGGTGTGGCCCCCGCCCGCCGCACCTGCCTCCCGGCGTCACCTGCCGCTCAGGGCCTCGTAGTCCACGTACATACGGATCAGGGCCCGACGGTCGTCACGGACTTCCAGGAAGTCGCAGAGGAGCGAGAACAGCAGGTCGACGGCCGTCTGATCCTGCTCCGGTGCCAGCCGTTGACCCCAGCCCCGGAGAGGAATGCCGGGCAGGGCCTCGCGGAACACCTCGGCGTACCAGGTGGCGCCGGACCGCTCACCCCTCCGTACAGCGAGCCACTCGTCGAATCCCCTGAGCAGCCCTCCTGAGCGGGCCTGATCGAAGCCGATCAGGAAGGTGGCGGTGGAGTGATACGTCCCGTTCAGGCCGTACATGCCTGGCCTGGCCCGGACCTGTTCGATGAACTCCCTGTCGTTCATATGCCCTTCAGAAACCGAAGTCGATGACATCGTTCCACTGCCAACGGGCCTTGTACTCCGCGATGCTCTCACCGGCTCGCCCGGTCCACGCGTCGTAGACCCGGCCGTTGAGCACCATCACGGTGTGCGAGCCCCAGAGAGTGTCCTTCTCGCGGTACTGGGGAAGGGCAACGCCCATCATGGGAGTGATCGTGACGATGTCGCCTCCGCCCAGGCTGTCCCGGATCTCTTCGGCACACACCTCGCACCCCGAGCTGCCGGTGATCTCCGACGGATCACGGGGCAGCCCCGGAACCTTGTGCTCCCCGCACGGCGTCCCCGCCGATGCCGCCATGGGGACGGCCGTCGCGGACGCGGTGACCGCCGTCGTCACCGACGCCCTGGAGGCCGTGGACAGTGACGTCTTGTCGGCGACCTTGCAGCCGCGCCTGAGGAGCGCCAGCCCGTCGTACGTCTTCTCCAGCACCTTCAGCTTGGAGCTGATGAGGACGTCCACGACGAGGCTGCCGCAGTTCTCCAGGTCCTTCTCCCGCAGGCAGGCGTCCAGGTCGGTGAGGCCGGTCAACTCCTCGGTGATCTTGAGGAGTCTCTTGGCGGCGGCCCCGATCTCCTTGCCGTTCTCCAGGATCTGGCAGTCGATCGGGCTCTGCTGGCACCAGCGGATGTAGTCCTGCGGGTCGCAGGGAACGATCGCCTGACCGCAGCGGTAGATCTCGGCGGCCCGCCGGCCCGCCTCGTTGCGCTCCTTCTCCGCGACCGCGGCCTTGCGCTTGGCCTCGGCCTCCTCGCGGTACTTCCGCACCGCGGTGACGAACGCCTCACCGGCCGCCTCGAGCGCCGCCGCGGCCGACGCGCCCGCCGCCAGCTCCGACTGCCGTGCCTGGTCGGCGTAGTACCACGCGTGGGACGCTGCGGCCTGGGCCGCCTCGGAGGAGAGCGTGGCGTCGGTCGCGGACCGGGCCGCGTCCTCGGCCGCGACGTCGGCCTGCTTGGCCGCGGACCGCGCAGTCGCCGCGGACTTGGCCGCTGCTTCGGCGGACGCCTCGGCGTCCTCGGCGTAACCGGCTGCCTTGTCGGCCTGGTTCTGCGCCTCCTCGGCGGACGCATCGGCCTTCGCAGCCCACTTCTGGGCCTCGGCGGCGGCGTTACGGGCCACGGCCGCCGTTTTCTGGGCCGTCGCGGCGTCCTGCTGTGCCGTCGCAGCGATCTTCGCCGCGTCCGCGATCAGTTTCCGGACCTGCGCTATGTGGGTCGTGGAGAGCTCGTCCTTGCGCTGCGCCGTGTACTGGCCCGACACGATGAAGTTGTGCAGGGTCTGCGGCGCGCCCTCCAGGGCGATGCGGGCCGCGGACTGCACCTGCGGACCGCCGGAGTCGATCAGCTGGGCGGCCCGCACCCGCTCGTCCTCGTACTGCGTGTCGGTGAGGAAGGCGCTGTGCTTCTTCGGGTCGCCCGTGGCGAGAGCTGCCCGGCCGGCCTCCGCGAGCACCGGACCGGCCCCGTCGACGACCTGCGCGATCTTCACACGCATCGGCTCCGCGGCGATCTCGTACTGTCCGTTCGCCACGAACTCGGAGATGGCGGCGGCGTCGCCGTCGAGGGCGGTTTCCGCCGCCGCCCGCATGTCCGGGTCGGCGCTCTCCTCGGCGAGGCGCTCCACGTAGGAGCGCTGGTTCTGCCGTTCGGCGTCCTCCCAGCCGTTGGTGAGGTAGTCGAGGACCACGTCGTCGGATCCGGCCAGCGCCGCCTCGGCCGCCGCACGCCCCCACGCGGTGCCCTGCGTCATCTCCTCGACGGCCAGGTCACGGCCCTGCGTGGCGACGGCGGCGAGGTCGGCGTCCGGCTCGGCAGCCGCGGCCACCAACTCCTCCCGCCGTGTGTCCCGTTCTGCGGCCGCCTTCTCCAGGCCCTCCTGCTCGGCCGCCCGGGCCTCGGCGGCCGCCTTCTGGTCGCGGGCCTGTTCCACACCTGCGTTGGTACGGCCGAGAAGTTCCTCGGTCTCCACCTGGCGGGCCAGTGCGAACACCTGCTGGGCCTGAACGACCGCGGACGCCGCGGCGTTCGCGGCCTCGGTCGCCGCGTTGGCGTGCTCCGTGGACTTCGCGGCCGCCGTGGCAGCGTCACCGGCGTGTTCGGCCGCGTCCTCGGCCGCCTCGGCCGCGTTGCGGGCGTGCGTCGCGGCCGACTTGGCCGCGTCCCGCGCCGCGCTCGCCGCCTTGCGGGCCAGCGCCTCCGCTGCCGCTGCGGCGCGGTTGGCCTCGGCCGCGTGCCGTCTGGCGGCCGCCGCCGCGGCACGCGTCTCGGCGGCCGCCGCGCTGGACTGACCCGCGTAGTTGCCGGCCTCGATGGCGGCGTCGGCAGCCAGGTTCGCGCCCGCGCTCGTCGCCGAGGCAGCCGCGTCGCCCGCGGCGTCCGCCGCGACAGCAGCCTGGTCGGCGGCCTTCTCGGCACCGTCGGCCGCGGTGTTGGCGTCGTCCGCGGCCCGGCG
>NZ_JBHXQZ010000191.1:0-2885 GCF_042717095.1 Streptomyces sp. NPDC058632
TCCTCCGGCGAGGACACACCACCCGGGTAACGGCACGCCATCCCCACGATCACCACCGGGTCGTCCGCCACCGACGGCAACGACCCCACCGGCACCACCGCGGCCGGCTCCACCACACCGAACAACTCGTCCAGCAGACAACCCACCAGCGCGTTCGCCGTCGGGTAGTCGAAGACCACTGTGGCGGGCAGGCGCAGTCCGGTCGCCTTGCCCAGCCGGTTCCGCAGCTCCACCGCCGTCAGCGAGTCGAAGCCCAGATCCTGGAACGCACGACCCGGATCAACCGTCTGCGCACCCGCATGCCCCAGCACCACCGCGATCTGACCACGCACCAGGTCCAGCAGCACCTCACGCCGCTCGTCCCGGCCCAGACCCTCCAACCGCTGCACCAGACCGGCCGTCGCCACCGAACCACCGGCAGCCGACCGCCGCGCCCGCACCCGGATCAGACCCCGGAGCATGGGATGGATGTCGCCCTGTTCCCTCAGAGCGGGCAGGTCGAGGCGCACGGGCAGGACGACGGGTTCGCCGGTGGCGAGCGCGGCGTCGAAGAGGGCCGCCCCCTGCTCGGGGGTGAGTTCCGGCATGCCGGCGCGGGCGATGCGCCGTACGTCGGTGTCGGAGAGGGTCCCGATCATGCCGGCGTCCTGGGTCCACGGGCCCCAGGGCAGGGAGGCGGCCGGCAGGCCGAGCGAGCGGCGGTGCCTGGCGAGGGCGTCCAGGAACGTGTTGCCGGCCGCGTAGTTGGCCTGTCCGGGACCGCCGAGGATGCCCGACATGGAGGAGAAGAGCACGAAGGCGGTGAGGTCGAGGTCCTTGGTCGCCTCGTGCAGGTGCCAGGCCGCGTCGGCCTTGGGACGCAGCACCCGTGCCAGGCGCTCGTCCGTGAGCGACTCCACCACGCCGTCGTCCAGCACGCCCGCGGTGTGCACCACGGCCCGCACCGGATACCGGCCCACCAGGTCCGCCACCGCGGCCGCGTCGGCCACGTCGCAGGCCTCCACCGACACCCGCGCACCCAGCTCGGCCAGTTCGGCAACCAGGGCATCCGCGCCCTCGGCAGCCGCACCACGACGACTCACCAACAGCAGATCCCGCACACCGTGCTCGACCACGAGATGCCGGGCCACGACGCGACCCAGACCACCCGTGCCGCCCGTCACCAGAACCGTGCCCCCGGCCACGTCCCAGCCGGAGGCATTCGCACCGGTCCCGGGCGCCACGCGTGCCAGACGAGGCACCAGCACCTCACCGCCACGCACCGCGACCTCGGCCTCGGTGTCCGCCACCGCAGGCACCACCGCGTCGAGCAGCTCTGCGGACAGCACCGCACCCGGTTCGACGTCCAGCAGACCGAACCGGCCCGGGTGCTCCGACGCGGCCGACCGCGCCAGGCCCCACACACCGGACGCGGTCAGGTCGTCACCCGTGACCGCACCCCGCGTCACGAACACCAGCCGCGACTGCGCACACCGGTCGTCGGCCAGCCACGACCGCACCGACTCCAGGGCCCACGCGGTGACTTCGTGCACCGCGTCCACCACTGCGGCGGCCTCCCGCGCGGCGGCCTGCGGTACGACGGCGAACACCGTCGCCGGCACCTCACCGGCCGCGACGAGCGCGCCGATGTCGGCGTGACGGGTCCCGGGCAGTGCGGCCAGGAGGTCACCGGCGGTGGTGTCGAGGACGGCCGTGGAGGCGGTGCCGGTGCCGCTCGCCGGTGCGGCGGCGGGAGTCCACGTGACGTGGAAGAGGGCGTCCCGGGTCGTCGTGTCGACGGCGCTGTCGGAGGCGACGGCGCGCAGCACCAGGTTCTCGATGGTGGCGACCGGTGCCCCGGTGGGGTCGGCCACGGCGACGGTGGCGGACTCGTCGCCGGTCCGGGTCAGGCGGACCCGGACGGCCCGGGCGCCGGTGGCGTGCAGGGTCACGCCCTCCCAGGAGAAGGGGACGACTCCCCGCGCGAGTCCGCCGAGGGCGGAGATCTGCACGGACGCGTCGAGGAGCGCCGGGTGCAGGCCGAAGCCGGCGGCGTCGCGCTCGGCGGATTCGGGGAGGGCGACCTCGGCGAACACGTCGTCGCCCCGGCGCCAGGCGGCGCGCAGGCCCTGGAAGAGGGGGCCGTACTCGTATCCGCTCTCGGCCATGCGCTCGTAGAGACCCGTCAGGTCGACGGGCTCGGCGTCGGCGGGCGGCCAGACGGCGCTGTCGAAGGCGGTGGTGTCGAAGGCGGGAGCCGTCCCCGGGGCGAGGACGCCGGTGGCGTGCTCGGTCCAGGGCCGGTCGTCCGCGCCCTCGGGCCGGGAGCGGGCGGTGAGGCCCCGGCGGCCCGCGGCGTCGGCCGGGCCGACGTGGAGGTGGAGCTGGACGCCCCCCTGCTCGGGGAGGACGAGGGGGGCGGCCAGGGTCAGTTCCTCGACTCGGTCGCAGCCGACCTCGTCCCCGGCCCGCACCGCGAGTTCGACGAAGGCGGTGCCGGGCAACAGGGCGTTGCCCATGACGACGTGTTCGCCCAGCCACGGGTGGGTGCGCAGGGAGAGCCGAGTGGTGAGGAGGAGGCCGTCCGAGTCGGAGAGTTCGACGGCCGCGCTGAGCAGAGGGTGATCGGCGGTGCGCAGGCCGGCGGACTCGACGTCCCCGGAGGACGTGCCGGGCGTGGGCCAGTAGCGCTGGTGCTGGAAGGCGTACGTCGGGAGGTCGGTGAGCCGGGCGCCGGTTCCGGCGAGGTACGCGGCCCAGTCGACCGTCAGGCCGTGTGCCGCCAGCCGTGCGAGAGCGGTGAGGGCCGCCGTCTCCTCGTCGCGGTCCTTGCGCAGCAGTGCGACGAGCAGGGCGTCGTCGCCGGCGCTCTCGCGTGCCATGCCGCTGAGCACACCGTCCGGACC
>NZ_JBHXQZ010000192.1:0-2782 GCF_042717095.1 Streptomyces sp. NPDC058632
GCCGACACCGACACCCACCCCCGCGGCGGGCCGGGGCGCGCCGCGGAACGCCGCGGGGGCGGCCCCGACCGGCGCGGGCGGTGCCGCCGCGGCGCGCGCGGCACCGTACCCCCCGGCGTGGGCCGGCGGCCGGGCCGCCAGCTCCGCCCGCTGCCGCTCCAGCCGCTCCTGCTCCGCCCGGCGCCACCGGGCCAGTGCGCCCTCGTCCAACGCGAAGGACTGCAGCTGGACGCCGCCCCACACCTCCTCGCCCGTGACCTGGCCCTCCACCGTCGCGCCCAGGCCCAGCGGCACGGCCACGAACTGGCGGACCGTGCCCTCGCCGGAGTTGATGCCGTCCAGCCACCGCTGCCGGGGCAGCACCACGTAGTTCTGCGGCGAGCGGGCCAGGTGGCCGCTCCACGGGCGGCCCGAGACCGCGCACACCTTGCCGACCCCCACCTGCAGCGCGGCGGGCTCCTTCGTACCCGCGAAGCTCAGCCACATCGCCTCGCGCAGATACACCGGCAGCATCACACCGCCGCGCGCCCGCCAGGCCTCGGGCACCGAGTCCGCGTAGTCCGCGACCCGCCGCACCGGGAACTCGCCCAGGCCCGGCGGCAGGGCGTGCGTCCCCGTCTCCGGCAGCCGCAGCGTACGGACGAACCGCACCGTCGCCCCGTCCGGCAGCCGCAGGGTGTTCCCGTCGACCCGCACGCTGGTGTCGGTCATCCGCGCCCCCTTCGTGTGCTCGTGGCCGGCGGCGTACCCGCCGCCGGCTTCCCTCACTGAGAACGCCCGGCGGTACCCCGCCGGTTCCGGCGCAGCCGGCCGGGAACGCGCAGCCGGTCCCGCGTCCGGGTGATCCGGGGCATGCGCTCCCGCTGCTCACGGGTGTGCCGGTCCAGCTCCTCCAGCAGCCGTTGCGACCGGTGCTCGGTGTCCATCTCGTCCAGGATGCGGTCCGCCTCGGCCAGCAGCGCGCCGTACAGCTGCCACTGCCGGGCGTCCGCGCGCACGTCCTCCAGCAGCAGCCGGGCCAACCGGTCGCGGGTGGTGGCGGCCTGCCGCAGTTCGGCGATGAGCCGGTCCTCCGCGGACTCCGCGCTCTCACTGACGCTCGACGTGACCAGCACCGCGAAGCTGACCACCGCGTCGGAGATCTCGGACAGCAGCTGCTCGACGAGGGCACCCGTCTCCGGCGGGAACAGGGGGCCCGGCTCGCGTTCCTTCGCGAGGTCGGTGAAGGTGCGCGCGAGCACCCGCAGAACGACCGTGCAGATCTCGAGGGTGTCCAGTCCGGTGCGCAGCACGATCCGGTTCAGCAGGCCCTCGCGCACCCGCGGGTTGAGCCGCAGGCTGTCCTCGGCCTGCCGGAGGTCCGCGTCCACCTCGGAGATGTCGTGATCGAGCCGGCGGGCCTCGTGCAGCCGGGCCGCCGCTTCGTGGTGGGGCGTGTGCTCGGAGGCCTGTTCGCCCAGGCGCAGCATCAGCTGCCGCACCCGCCGGGCCAGCCCTTCGATCGACTCACCGGCCTCCTCCACCCACACCGGCGGGGCCAGGAGCAGGTTGAAGGAGAGCCCGACGACGGCGCCGATCACTGTCTCCAGGATGCGCGCCCACGCCATGTCCCCGACCGACGTCACGCCGAGCACCAGCATCGCGCTGATCGCCACCTCGGGCACGAACTCGTGCACGCGCACGATCCGTCCGACGATCAGCGACGCCAGGATCAGCAGGCCCAGACTCCACCAGGTCAGGCCCACCAGAAGACTGAAGAGGATGGCGACGACCACCCCGGCCACCACCGCGTTCACCCGGCGGAAGCCGGTGGTGAGCGTGGAGTACAGCGTGACCTGGACGACGAGCAGCGCCGTCAGCGGCGCCGTGAGCGGGGCGGCCTCCGGGCTGAGCCGCAGCGCGATGACGTACGCGACCGTCGCCGCGGCCGCCGAGCGGGTCGTCTGCACGGCCACCGGATCCCGGCGCTGCCTGACGAACTCTTTGACCCGTGCCGTCCACTCACGTACCACTCGCATCCTTCGACGCTTCCCTCTGACCGGAAGTGTCGAACGTCTTCGGCGGGTACCGCGGCCACCCGGGGGAAACGACGATGCCCCAAGACGCCCCGGGGATTTCACGGACCGCCGGCCCGCCGGCACCGCCGGGACGTCACACCTTGTCGAGGAAGCCGTGCAGATTCCCCAGGGTGCGGGCGATCTGCTCGTCCAGGGTGAGGGACTCCTCGATCCGGATCCCCGAATCCGGCACCTTCCTGCCGCGCAGATAGAGGGAACAGGCGAGGTCGGTGCACATGTAGGCACCCACCGAATTGCCCTCGCGCCCGGCGGCGCCGGCCCTCCGCGCGGTCATCAGGGAGACGCCCCCGCGCGGATGGGTCGTCAGGCACAGCGAACACATGCTGCGGTGCAGGAAGCCGCGCCGCGCGGGCTGGAACCTCAGCGCCACCCCGACCAGACGTCCCTGGTCCGCGCGCTCGGTGACCAGGTAACTGCGGTCGGGCGCCCCCGGATCCCGCCAGCCGAGGAAGTCCAGATCACCCCAGGCGAGCTCCCCGAGATCGCGCGGCACGAACAGGCGCTTGGCCTCCCCCTTCGAGCAGTTGACGAAGGAACCGCGGATGTCCTGTTCGGTGAGTGATTTCATGGGGGTCTCCGGCGTTCTCCTGGTACGGCTTGCGAAACCAGGAAGCCCCGGGTCTCCGTCCCACGGTAAGGAATCGAAAGGTGCCCGAGCCAACCGTTTTCCCGGGAGTGCCGGGACGGTCCGGGTGGGCACCGGC
>NZ_JBHXQZ010000193.1:0-2739 GCF_042717095.1 Streptomyces sp. NPDC058632
GCGGGGTCCCCGCCCCGCGCGCGCTGGGGGGGGCGGCCTGGGGGGGGGGGGGGGGGGGGGCGGGGGGGGGGGGGCGGGGGGGGGGGCCGGGGGGGGGGGGGGGGGGGCCCCCCCCCCGCCGCGCGCGGGCCCACCCGGCCCGCGTCCGACCGCCCCGCGCCGGCCCGTCCGGGCCGGTCCGGCGCTTTGGCGCGTGGCGGGCTCCATCCGGGTCGCCGGTTCCGCTCCCCGGGGCGGCCCGGTCCCGTGCTGTCGTGGCCCGGTGCCCGGCGTACCGGGGCCGATCCCCGTCGTAGCGGGCCGTCCGGCCCCTGCGGGCCCTTCCCGTTCGCTCCGCCGCGCTCCGGCCCCGCCGCCCCGCCCCTGCCTCCGGGGGCGTGTCGTGCCGGGCGCCGCACGTGCTCACCACGCCTGCGGCGGGCGGGCGTTCGGACGTGGGACGTCTCACACCGCCGCCCCGCGTCTCGTTCCGCGCCGACAAGTGCGAGGATAGGGCTCGGCAGGACAGGGCCCCACCGAAGGGCCGAAGGCAAAAGAGCGGCCGGACACCAGCCGCCGACCGGTCGCTGGAGACCGGCGTGGCGCACATGCATGGAGGACGTGACGTGGCGAACGACGCCAGCACTGTTTTCGACCTAGTGATCCTCGGCGGTGGCAGCGGTGGTTACGCCGCGGCCCTGCGCGGGGCGCAGCTGGGCCTGGACGTCGCCCTGATCGAGAAGGACAAGGTCGGCGGTACCTGCCTGCACAACGGGTGCATCCCCACCAAGGCCCTGCTGCACGCGGGCGAGATCGCCGACCAGGCCCGCGAAAGCGAGCAGTTCGGTGTGAAGGCCACCTTCGAGGGCATCGACATGGCGGCCGTCAACAAGTACAAGGACGACGTGATCTCCGGCCTGTACAAGGGCCTGCAGGGTCTCATCGCTTCCCGCAAGGTGACCTACATCGAGGGTGAGGGCCGGCTGTCGTCGCCGACCTCCGTCGACGTGAACGGTCAGCGGGTCCAGGGCCGCCACGTCCTGCTGGCGACCGGCTCCGTGCCGAAGTCGCTGCCGGGCCTGGAGATCGACGGCAACCGGATCATCTCCTCCGACCACGCCCTCGTCCTGGACCGTGTGCCGAAGTCCGCGATCGTGCTGGGCGGCGGCGTCATCGGCGTCGAGTTCGCCTCCGCGTGGAAGTCCTTCGGCACCGACGTGACCATCGTCGAGGGCCTCAAGCACCTCGTCCCGGTCGAGGACGAGAACAGCTCGAAGCTGCTGGAGCGGGCGTTCCGCAAGCGGGGCATCAAGTTCAACCTGGGCACCTTCTTCCAGAAGGCCGAGTACACCCAGGACGGCGTGAAGGTCACCCTCGCCGACGGCAAGGAGTTCGAGGCCGAGGTCCTGCTCGTCGCCATCGGCCGCGGCCCGGTCTCGCAGGGTCTCGGCTACGAGGAGGCCGGGGTCGCCATGGACCGCGGCTACGTCCTGGTCGACGAGTACATGCGGACCAACGTCCCGACCGTTTCCGCGGTCGGCGACCTCGTCCCGACGCTCCAGCTCGCGCACGTCGGCTTCGCCGAGGGCATGCTGGTGGCGGAGCGGCTGGCCGGTCTGAAGACCGTCCCGGTCGACTACGACGGCGTTCCCCGGGTGACGTACTGTCACCCCGAGGTCGCCTCCGTCGGCATCACCGAGGCCAAGGCCAAGGAGATCTACGGTGCGGACAAGGTCGTCGCCCTGAAGTACAACCTGGCGGGCAACGGCAAGAGCAAGATCCTCAAGACCACGGGCGAGATCAAGCTCGTCCAGGTCAAGGACGGTGCGGTGGTCGGCGTCCACATGGTCGGCGACCGTATGGGCGAGCAGGTCGGCGAAGCACAGCTGATCTACAACTGGGAGGCGCTGCCTGCCGAGGTCGCCCAGCTGGTCCACGCCCACCCGACGCAGAACGAGGCGCTCGGCGAGGCGCACCTGGCCCTCGCGGGCAAGCCCCTCCACTCCCACGACTGACGTCTTCGGTCACGGGCGCGACGACACAGACTTCCGCACTTCTAAGGAGCAACCGAAACCATGGCGGTTTCCGTAACCCTTCCGGCGCTCGGCGAGAGCGTCACCGAGGGCACTGTCACCCGCTGGCTGAAGGCCGAGGGCGAGCGCGTCGAGGCCGACGAGCCACTGCTCGAGGTCTCCACCGACAAGGTCGACACCGAGATCCCCTCTCCGGCCGCCGGCGTGCTGTCCTCCATCAAGGTCGCCGAGGACGAGACCGTCGAGGTCGGTGCCGAGCTGGCCCTGATCGACGACGGCACCGGCGCCCCGGAGGCCGAGCCGGCTCCGCAGGCCGAGCAGCCCGCCGAGCCGGCCCCGCAGGCCGAGCAGCCCGCCGCCCCGGCTCCCGAGCCGGCCCAGGCCGCCCCGTCCACCGAGCAGGCCGCCCCGGCGCCGGCTCCCACTGCCGAGGCCTCCACCGGCGGCGGCTCCGCCGAGGGCACCGACGTGGTCCTGCCCGCGCTCGGTGAGTCCGTCACCGAGGGCACCGTCACCCGCTGGCTGAAGTCGGTCGGTGACAGCGTCGAGGCCGACGAGCCGCTGCTCGAGGTCTCCACCGACAAGGTCGACACCGAGATCCCGGCGCCCACCTCGGGTGTGCTGCTGGAGATCACGGTCGGCGAGGACGAGACCGCCGAGGTGGGCGCCAAGCTCTCCGTCATCGGCGCTCCGGGAGCCGCGCCGGCGGCTGCCGAGCAGGCACCGG
>NZ_JBHXQZ010000194.1:0-2688 GCF_042717095.1 Streptomyces sp. NPDC058632
CGTCGTGACTGCGTGCCTTTTGAAGAATGAGCCTGCGAGTTTGCGGTGTGTTGCGAGGTTAACCCGAGTGGGGAAGCCGTAGCGAAAGCGAGTCCGAACAGGGCGTTTCAGTAGCATGCTCAAGACCCGAAGCGGAGTGATCTAGCCATGGGCAGGTTGAAGCGGAGGTAAGACTTCGTGGAGGACCGAACCCACCAGGGTTGAAAACCTGGGGGATGACCTGTGGTTAGGGGTGAAAGGCCAATCAAACTCCGTGATAGCTGGTTCTCCCCGAAATGCATTTAGGTGCAGCGTCGCGTGTTTCTTGCCGGAGGTAGAGCACTGGATAGGCGATGGGCCCTACCGGGTTACTGACCTTAGCCAAACTCCGAATGCCGGTAAGTGAGAGCGCGGCAGTGAGACTGTGGGGGATAAGCTCCATGGTCGAGAGGGAAACAGCCCAGAGCATCGACTAAGGCCCCCAAGCGTACGCTAAGTGGGAAAGGATGTGGAGTCGCACAGACAACCAGGAGGTTGGCTTAGAAGCAGCCACCCTTGAAAGAGTGCGTAATAGCTCACTGGTCTAGTGATTCCGCGCCGACAATGTAGCGGGGCTCAAGCGTACCGCCGAAGTCGTGTCATTCATACACACAGGGCCAACGCCCGTATGGATGGGTAGGGGAGCGTCGTGTGCCGGGTGAAGCAGCCGCGGAAGCGAGTTGTGGACGGTTCACGAGTGAGAATGCAGGCATGAGTAGCGATACACACGTGAGAAACGTGTGCGCCGATTGACTAAGGGTTCCTGGGTCAAGCTGATCTGCCCAGGGTAAGTCGGGACCTAAGGCGAGGCCGACAGGCGTAGTCGATGGATAACCGGTTGATATTCCGGTACCCGCTGTGAAGCGTCAAACATCGAGCATCGTGATGCTAAGGCCGTGAAGCCGTTCCGGACCCTTCGGGGAATGGAAAGTGGTGGAGCCGCCGGCCCAAGCGGTCAGTAGGTGAGTGATGGGGTGACGCAGGAAGGTAGTCCAGCCCGGGCGGTGGTTGTCCCGGGGTAAGGGTGTAGGCCGTGCGGTAGGTAAATCCGTCGCACATCAGGCTGAGACCCGATGCCGAGCCGATTGTGGTGAAGTGGATGATCCTATGCTGTCGAGAAAAGCCTCTAGCGAGTTTCATGGCGGCCCGTACCCTAAACCGACTCAGGTGGTCAGGTAGAGAATACCGAGGCGTTCGGGTGAACTATGGTTAAGGAACTCGGCAAAATGCCCCCGTAACTTCGGGAGAAGGGGGGCCATGTCCGGTGATGGGGTTTTCCCCCTGAGCTGGGTGTGGCCGCAGAGACCAGCGAGAAGCGACTGTTTACTAAAAACACAGGTCCGTGCGAAGCCGTAAGGCGATGTATACGGACTGACGCCTGCCCGGTGCTGGAACGTTAAGGGGACCGGTTAGTCACTCTTCGGGGTGGCGAAGCTGAGAACTTAAGCGCCAGTAAACGGCGGTGGTAACTATAACCATCCTAAGGTAGCGAAATTCCTTGTCGGGTAAGTTCCGACCTGCACGAATGGCGTAACGACTTCTCGACTGTCTCAACCATAGGCCCGGTGAAATTGCACTACGAGTAAAGATGCTCGTTTCGCGCAGCAGGACGGAAAGACCCCGGGACCTTTACTACAGTTTGATATTGGTGTTCGGTTCGGCTTGTGTAGGATAGCTGGGAGACTGTGAAGCCGCCACGCCAGTGGTGGTGGAGTCGTCGTTGAAATACCAGTCTGGTCGTGCTGGATGTCTAACCTGGGTCCGTGATCCGGATCAGGGACAGTGTCTGATGGGTAGTTTAACTGGGGCGGTTGCCTCCTAAAGAGTAACGGAGGCGCCCAAAGGTTCCCTCAGCCTGGTTGGTAATCAGGTGTTGAGTGTAAGTGCACAAGGGAGCTTGACTGTGAGACCGACGGGTCGAGCAGGGACGAAAGTCGGGACTAGTGATCCGGCGGTGGCTTGTGGAAGCGCCGTCGCTCAACGGATAAAAGGTACCCCGGGGATAACAGGCTGATCTTCCCCAAGAGTCCATATCGACGGGATGGTTTGGCACCTCGATGTCGGCTCGTCGCATCCTGGGGCTGGAGTCGGTCCCAAGGGTTGGGCTGTTCGCCCATTAAAGCGGTACGCGAGCTGGGTTTAGAACGTCGTGAGACAGTTCGGTCCCTATCCGCTGTGCGCGTAGGAGTCTTGAGAAGGGCTGTCCCTAGTACGAGAGGACCGGGACGGACGAACCTCTGGTGTGCCAGTTGTCCTGCCAAGGGCATGGCTGGTTGGCTACGTTCGGGAGGGATAACCGCTGAAAGCATCTAAGCGGGAAGCCTGCTTCGAGATGAGGACTCCCACCTCCTAGAGAGGGTAAGGCTCCCAGTAGACGACTGGGTTGATAGGCCGGATATGGAAGCACGGCAACGTGTGGAGTTGACCGGTACTAATAGGCCGAGGGCTTGTCCTCAGTTGCTCGCGTCCACTGTGTTGGTTCTGAAACCACGAACAACCCCGCCCCCACCGGTCCGCGGTGGCGGGTGGTGCGGTTGTCTGTTTTCATAGTGTTTCGGTGGTCATAGCGTAGGGGAAACGCCCGGTCACATTCCGAACCCGGAAGCTAAGCCCTACCGCGCCGATGGTACTGCAGGGGGGACCCTGTGGGAGAGTAGGACGCCGCCGAAC
>NZ_JBHXQZ010000195.1:0-2619 GCF_042717095.1 Streptomyces sp. NPDC058632
GACGTTCGCGTGGGCGGGCGGTCTGCTCGACGAGGCCGAGGTGCGGGACCTGGCCGAGCGGTGGCTGCGGTCGCTGGAGACCCTCGCGGGCACGGATGCCGAGACCGGCGGCCACACGCCGTCCGACTTCCCCCTCGTGCCCCTCACCCAGGAGCAGGTGGAAACCCTCGAAGCCGCGTACCCCGGCCTGGAGGACGTCCTCCCGCTCTCCCCGCTCCAGGAGGGCCTGCTCTTCCACGCCCACTACGACCACGAGGGCACCGACGTCTACACCGCTCAGGTCGAACTGGACCTGGACGGGCGGCTGGACGAGGCGACCCTGCGGGAGGCATGGACGGCGCTGCTGCGCCGCCACGCCAATCTGCGGGCCGCGTTCGTGCCCGACGTCGCCGGCGTCCCCGTCCAGGTGGTCGTCCGCGACCCCGGACTCCCCTGGCGAACCGTCGATCTGCGCGCCCTGCCCGAGGCGGACGCGGAGGCGGAAGCCGGCCGGATCGCCGCCGAGGAGCACGCGAAGCGCCTCGATCCGGGGCGGGCACCGCTCATGCGCCTCACCGTCGTGGGTCTGAGCGACACCCGGCACCGTCTCGTCCTGACGAACCACCACATCCTGTTCGACGGCTGGTCGGTCCCCGTCCTCGCGAAGGAACTGTTCACCCTGTACGCCGCTGCCGCCGACGGCACCGGCGCGGACCTGCCGCCGTCCACCCCCTACAGCGACTACCTCACCTGGCTCGCCGCACAGGACGGACAGGCGGCCGAGCGGGCCTGGGCGGACGAGCTCGACGGGGTGGAGGAGCCGACCCTCCTGGCCCCGGACACCTCGGCCGCCATCGCCGGGGCACAGGGCGTCCCCGCCAGGATCGACGCGGAGCTCCCCGCGCCGACCGTGACGGCACTGCGCCGGCTGGCGCGGGACCGGGGCCTGACGGTCAACACCCTGGTGCAGGGCGCCTGGGCGCTGCTGCTGTCCAGGCTGACCGGCCGTGACGACGTCGTCTTCGGTACGACGGTCTCCGGCCGGCCGCCGGAGATACCCGGCATCGAGTCCATGGCGGGCCTGTTCATCAACACCCTCCCGGTCCGGGTCGTCCTCGACCCGGTCGAGCGGCTGACCGACCTCCTGCTGCGCGTCCAGACCGCCCAGTCGAAGCTGATGGCCCACCAGCACATCGGTCTGAGCCGGATCAACAGGCTGTCCGGCCTGCCGCGGCTGTTCGACAGCCTCGTCGTCTTCGAGAACTACCCGGTC
Organism: Streptomyces sp. NPDC058632; assembly: GCF_042717095.1. NCBI lineage: Bacteria > Bacillati > Actinomycetota > Actinomycetes > Kitasatosporales > Streptomycetaceae > Streptomyces > Streptomyces sp. NPDC058632. Next base: position 1,253 of record NZ_JBHXQZ010000195.1, read on the forward strand.
GCCGAAGGGTCCGTCCCGTCCTCGGGTCTCGCCGTCAGCGGCTCGAAGGTCCACGACGCGACCCACTACCCGGTGACCCTCGCCGCCGGACTCCGCGACGACGAACTGTGGCTGCGGCTCCACTACATGCCGCACCTCCTCACCGAGGAGGCCGCACGCACGCTCACCGGCCGGTTCCGCACGCTGCTGCGGACGCTCGCCGACGACCCCACCCGCCCGTCCGGTTCCGTCGAAGTCCTCACCGCCGAGGAGCGGCACCGCATCCTGGCCGACTGGAACGACGCCGACGCGGATACGACGAAGGCCGCGACGAGCGTCGTCGAGGCGTTCGCGGCGCAGGTGGCGCGTACGCCGGAGGCCGTGGCCGTCCGCTGGGACGGCGGGGTGCGGACCTACCGGGAACTCGACGAGCGGGCGGACCGCCTCACGGCGCGGCTGGTGTCCCTGAGGGTGAGGCCGGAGGAGCGTGTCGCGCTGCTGATGGAGCGTTCGCCGGAGGTCGTGACGGCGATCCTGGGCGTGCTGAAGGCCGGAGCGGTCTACGTGCCCCTCGACGGAAGACTGCCGGAGGTCCGGCTCGCCTCGATGACACGACTGGCCGGGTGCCGCGTCGTGGTCACGGACGGCAGCACGACCACCGACGCCTTGCCCGGAATCGAGCACGAGGTCCCGGTCCCGGCCGGTGGCGACGACCGTCCGAAGGGGCCCTCCCTCCGGGCCCCCGCCGTGCGCGTCCTGCCGGACAGCGCCGCCTACGTGATGTTCACGTCCGGCTCCACCGGCGAGCCGAAGGGCGTGGAGATCACCCACCGCGGAGTGGTCGGCCTGGCCACCGACCGCCGCTGGAACACCGGTGCCGCCTCTCGTGCCGACACGGTCCCGCACCGGGTGCTGCTGCACTCGCCGTACGGTTTCGACCCGTCCACCTACGAGTTGTGGATGCCCCTGCTCGGCGGCGGCGAGGTCGTCGTCGCACCGCCCGGCGACCTCGACGTACCCACCATCGCCCGTACGGTCCGCACGTACGGCGTGACCTCGCTGCTGCTCACCGCCGGACTGTTCCGGGTGGTCGCGGAGGAGGACCCCGGCTGCCTGGAGGGGGTCCGGGAGGTGCTGACCGGCGGAGACGTGGTCTCTTCGGCGTCCGTGCGGCGTGTCCTGAACGCGTGCCCGAACACGGACGTCACCGACATCTACGGCCCGACCGAGATCACCCTGTTCGCCACCCAGCACACCATGCGGGACGCGGCCCGGGTGCCGGGCAACGTCCCCATCGGCCGTGCCCGTGACGGCATGCGGGCCTATGTGCTCGACGGCCGGCTGCGGCCGGTGCCGCCCGGGGCGCAGGGTGAGCTGTACATCGCCGG
>NZ_JBHXQZ010000196.1:0-2316 GCF_042717095.1 Streptomyces sp. NPDC058632
TCGAACGTGACCGGTGAGATCGCCGACCCGGACCTGCTGCGCTCCGCCGACTACTGGGTGCGCCACGTGCGCGGCACCGTCCGCTTCGCCGACGGTGTGCGCGCGCTGGCCGACACCGGGGTGACCGCGTTCCTGGAGGCCGGACCCGGCGGTGTCCTCACCGCGCTGACCCAGCGCTGCCTGGACGCCGACCTCGACACCGTGGCCGTGCCCGCGCTGCGCACGGACCGCGACGAGGAGACCGCGCTGCTCACCGGGCTCGCCCGGCTCCACACGGCCGGCGTACGCGTCGACTGGGCGGCCTGGTTCCGGGGCACCGGAGCGCGCCGCACCGAGCTGCCGACCTATCCGTTCCAGCGCGAACGGTTCTGGCCCCGCCCGGCCGCCCTGACCGGCGACGTCAGTTCGGCCGGCCTGGTCTCGGCGGACCACCCGCTGCTCGGCGCCGCCGTACCGCTGGCCGACTCCGAGGGTGCGCTGTTCACCAGCCAGATCTCGATGCAGGTCCATCCCTGGCTGCTCGACCACAAGGTGGGCGGCACGGTCATCCTGCCCGGCACCGGCTATCTGGAGATGGCCGTCCGCGCCGCCGACCAGGTCGGCTGCGGCCGGGTCGAGGAACTGGTCCTGTCCACCCCGATGGTGCTGAACGAGAAGGTGCCCACCGCCCTGCAGGTCGTCCTGGGCGCCCCGGACGAGGAGGGAACCCGCACCATCGCGTTCTACTCCCGGCCGTCCGACGCCACCGACAGCCCCTGGACCCGGCACGCCACCGGCTCCCTCGCCGCCGCGGAGCACACCGCCCCGTTCGACGTGCCCGTCTGGCCGCCGTCGGACGCCCGGCCGGTGCCGATCGACGGCACCTACGAGCGCACCGAGTACGGCCCCTGCTTCCAGGGGATGCGCAAGGTGTGGATTCGCGGGCAGGAGGCCTTCGTCGAGGTCGCCCTGCCCGAGGAGATCGCCGGGGACGCCCAGTACTTCGGCATCCACCCGGCCCTGCTGGACGCCGTCCAGCACGCCAACGGCTACCTCGGCGTCGGCAGCGAGGACAACCCGCTGCTGCCGTACATCTGGAACGGCGTGTCGCTGCACGCGGGCGGCGCCACCACGCTGCGGGTACGCATCGCCAGGCTCGGCGACGAGTCGGTCACGCTCACGGCGGTCGACGCCGAGGGCGCGCCCGTGCTGTCCGCCGAGGCACTGGTGCTGCGCGCCCCCAGCGTGCCGCGCGCCCCGGTGGCCACCGGCGGCCAGGAACCGGTGTTCCGCCTCGACTGGGTCACGGCCCCCGAGGTGAAGCCCACCGAGGGACTGCGGGCCGTCACCCTGGGCGCCGACGTCTTCGGCACCGGCACCGTACTGTCGTCCCTCGCCGACCTCGCCGACCCGGCCGACGCCCCCGACTACGTGTTCGTCCCGCTCCAGGGGGAGTACACCGCCCCGGACGGCACGGATGCGGGCGGCGACCCGGCCGCCGTCCCCGGCACGGACGTCCCCGGCGCCGTCCACGCGCTGACGACCCGCACCCTGGAACTGGTACGCCAGTGGCTGGACCACGACCGGTTCGACCGCACCCGCCTGGTCTTCGTCACCCGCGACGCGGTGGCCGCCGCCGACGGCGAGACGGTACGGGACCTCGCCGCGGGTGCCGCCTGGGGTCTGGTGCGCTCGGCCCAGTCCGAGAACCCGGACCGGTTCGTCCTCATCGACCTCGACGGACAGAACAACGTCCAGGCACTGCTGCCGGACCTGCCGGCCCTGCTCGCCACCGGCGACGCCCAGTTCGCCGTGCGCGAGGGCACCGTCCGCGTCGGCCGGCTGGACCGCCTCGCCACCGGCGCCGGACTGGTCCCGCCCGTCGACGTGCCGTGGCGGCTCGACACCACCGGCAAGGGCACCCTGGACAACCTCGTCCTCGCCCCGTGCCCGCAGGTGCTGCAGCCGCTCGGCGACCACGAGGTCAGGATCGACGTCGACGCGACCGGTCTGAACTTCCGCGACGTCCTCAACGCCCTCGGCATGTACCCCGGCGAGTCCGGCCCGATGGGCACCGAGGCCGCCGGTGTGGTCACGGCCGTCGGCTCCGCGGTCACCGGACTGCGGCCCGGCGACCGGGTGTTCGGCACCGTGCCCGGCGGATTCGGGCCGGTCGTCGTCGCCGACGAGCACTACCTGGCCCGTGTCCCCGACGGGTGGACCCAGCAGGAGGCCGCCTCCGTGCCGTTGGTGTTCCTGACCGCCCTGTACGCCTTCCGTGATCTGGCGGGTCTGCGGGCGGGGGAGTCGGTGCTGGTGCATGCCGGTGCGGGTGGT
>NZ_JBHXQZ010000197.1:0-2215 GCF_042717095.1 Streptomyces sp. NPDC058632
GCCCGTACCGCGACTACGTCGGCTGGCTCCAGGAGCAGGACCTCCAGCAGGCCGAGGACTACTGGCGCGACGCCCTCCAAGGCGTCGAACAGGCCGAACCGCTCAGCGTCGAACGGCACATGACCGGGTCGGCCGGGCCGGCCGCGGCGGGCGGACAGGCCGAGTACAGCGCCCACTTCAGCACCGCGGACACCCTGCGCCTGCAGCAGTTGGCCCAGGCCCACCAGCTCACCCTCAACACCGTGCTGCAGGGCTGCTGGGCGCTGCTGGTCGGCCGCTACTCGGGCCGGGACGACGTCGTCCTCGGCACGGTCGCCTCGGGGCGCCCGGCCGAGATCGAGGGCATCGAGCGGACCGTCGGCCTCTTCATCAACACGCTCCCGCTGCGGGTGAGAATGCCCGGACGGAGCACCGCGCTCGCCTGGCTCAGGGAACTGCAGGAACAGAACCTGCGGATGCGCCAGTACGAGTACAGCCCCCTGAACAAGGTCCAGCAGTGGAGCGGGCTCCCCGCGGGCGCGCCCCTCTTCGAGACCCTGTTCGTCTTCGAGAACTACCCGGTGGAGAAGGACGACACCGCCGCCCTGCGCTACGAACTCACCCGCTCCGAGGAACGCGTCAACTACCCCCTCGGCATCGTCGCCACCGTGCCGGACGGCGACCAGCGGCTGCATCTCGTGGTCCAGTACGACACCGCGCGGTTCGAGCCGGAGACGGTCGAGCGCATGCTCGGACACCTCGGCAGCGTCTGCTCCCAGCTCGTCCGGGAGCCCGAACTGCGGCTGAGTGACGTCAGCGTCCTCACGGACGAGGAGCGCCACGAGATCCTCCGGCAGGGCAACGCCGTACCCCAGCAGCGAACCACCGAGGCGGACCTCGACCTGTCCGCCCTGGCCGCCCTGGCGGCAGGCACCGCCGAAGAGCGAGAGCTTCTCGAACAACTCGTCGCAGAAGTTCAGGGAATGTCGCCGAGCGATCTCCAGGCCCAGATTCCGACTGCCTCCCCGGCTACCGAGACGAGTGACCACCATGAGTGAACTGCTTCCTCAGCTCGAGAACCTGACCGCGCAACAGCAGGCGCTGCTGCGCCTGCGCCTGGCGCAGATCAAGCAGCAGGCGGAGCAGCCGGCGCCGCTGCACGACCTCTTCGCCCGGCAGGCACGCCGCACCCCCGACCGGGTGGCCGTCACGTACGGCGACTCCCAGGTGACCTACGAGGTGCTGGACCGGCTGTCGAACCGCCTCGCCGGTCTGCTGCGGGGCCGAGGGGTCGGGCGGGAGAGCCTGGTCGGGCTGTGCGTGCCGCGCTCGGTCGAGATGGTCGTCGGTCTGCTGGCGATCGTGAAGGCCGGCGGGGCGTACGTACCGCTGGACCCGGCATACCCGAGGGACCGGCTGGCCCACATGGCCGAGGACGCCGGGCTGAAGGTCGTACTGGCCGGGCGCTCGGCGGTCGAAGTGCTGCCGGACACCGGCGCGTCGGTGCTGGTCGTCGAGGACCTGTGGCAGGAGCTGGACACCCGGCCCGACAGCGACCCGGCCCCGGACATGGCCGTGACCTGCGACGACCTGGCGTACGTGATCTACACGTCCGGCTCCACCGGCCGCCCGAAGGGGGTGCAGGTCACCCACCGCGGCCTGCGCGGCATCGCCCGCTGGCAGCACGAGAACTACGGCCTCGACACCCCCACGCGGGTCCTTCAGGGCACCTCCCTGAGCTTCGACATATCGGTGTGGGAGCTCTCCGCCGCGCTGCTCTCCGGCGGCACGCTGGTGCTGCCGCCGTCGGACCTGCAGATGATCGGCACCGACCTCGCCGACTTCCTGACGGAGCAGGCCGTCGAGAACATCAACCTCACCCCGGCGGCGCTGTCCACGCTGCCCGTGGAGTCGCTGCCCTTCCTGAAGTGCGTCTCGGTCGGCGGCGAGGCCTGCCCGCGCGAACTGGTCCGCACCTGGTCCGACGGCCGGCTGTTCTTCAACGGCTACGGTCCGTCGGAGACCACCATCGCCGTCAGCGTCGCCCGCTACACGCCCGACCTGGAGCGCGTCCACATCGGCCGCCCCATCGACGGGGCGCAGATGTACGTCCTCGACTCGCGTCTCCAGCTCCAGCCGGTGGGCGTGGCCGGTGAGCTGTACCTCGGTGGGGCGGGGCTGGCGCGCGGGTATCTGGGGCGGCCGGAGCTGACGGCCGGGGCGTTCGTGGCGAATC
>NZ_JBHXQZ010000198.1:0-2148 GCF_042717095.1 Streptomyces sp. NPDC058632
AGGCCGAGAACGAGGCCCTGCGCCGGGAGCTGGCGGCAGCGCGCAAGGAGATGCACCGGCTCGCCACGGAACGGGACATTCTCCGCAAGGCGACGAAGTTTTTCGCACAAGAGATGGCCTGGTGATCAACCGCTTCCAGTTCATCGAAGACCACCACCGCGCCTTCGGCGTGAAGCGGTTGTGCCAGGTGCTGGAGGTGGCCCGCTCCAGCTTCTACAAGTGGTGGACGGGCCGCGCGGCCCGCGCCGCGCGCGAGCGGGCCGACGCCGCGCTCGCCGAGCGGATCCGGGCCGTGCACGCCGAGTGGGACGCACCTACGGTCGCCCGCGGATCACCGCCGAGCTGCGCGACGACGGCGAGCGCGTGAACCACAAGCGCGTCGGGCGGGTGATGCGCGAGTACGGCATCGCCGGTCTGCGGCTGCGCAGGCGCCAGATCACCACCGTGCCCGAACCGTCCGCCGCCCCGGTGCCGGACCTGCTGCGGCGCGACTTCACCGCGAGTGAGCCGAACCTCAAGTACGTCGGCGATATCACCTACCTGCCGGTGGGCGACGGTGAGTTCTTGTGTCTGGCGACGGTGATCGACTGCTTCTCGCGTCGTCTGGTGGGCTGGTCGATCGCCGACCACATGCGCACCGAGCTGGTCACCGATGCGCTCCGGGCAGCCGCCCGGGTTCGCGGCGGCCTGGCCGGCGCCATCTTCCACAGCGATCATGGGGCGCAGTACAAGTCCCGTGAATTCGCCGCAGTCTGCTCCGAGTTGGGAGTGCCCCAGTCCATGGGTGCGGTGGGCACGAGCGCGGACAACGCCCTCGCCGAGTCGTTCAACGCGGCCCTCAAGCGCGAGACGCTCCGTGGCGCCCGCCGCTTCGACGGGGCCCGCGCCTGCCGCCTGGCGGTCTTCCGCTGGACCACCCGCTACAACACCCGCCGCAGGCACTCACGCCTCGGGCAGCAGGCACCGATCGCCTACGAGCAGCAGTCAGCTACCCTGACACTTGCCGCATAACGACACGAATGGTGTCCACCCTCCGGGGACAAGGCCCAAGGCCAGGTAGTTAGCGTTTTCGCAGGTCAGGCAAGGGGTTTTGATTCCCATGCGGTCGCTGCGCAGAGGCCAGGGCCGATCTTGTGGATGAGTCCGTCGTCGGCCCATCGGGAGAGCTGTCTGTACATGGTGTGCAGGGTGATGTCCCCGAAATGTGCAGCGATCTCGCGGGGGCGCCAGAGGCGGGCGGGGTCCTCATGGAGGAGGGCCAGGACCCGGTGCCTGCGGCGCTGGGCCGGGATGGCATACCGGTCGTCACGGGAGCGGGTGGGCAGGGCCGGCTGCATGTCCGGGGGTTCGTGGATGGAGATGTCGAGGCTGACGACGGCAAGAGCGACGTCGGGCCGTCCGTCGCGGTGACGCTGGCTGTAGCGGGAGATCGGTGATTTGACCTTGCGGGCACTCACCCGCTGCCGTCGGGCCGGAAGCAGGTGGGCGAGAAGCTTCTGTCCGATGCGGCCGGCCGTGCCGTGGTTCGCTGTGCCGATGCCGGCGGCCTGGACGACCTGGTCGCGAGCGGTTTGGACGGCGATGGTGAAGCCACAGCGGTCCGGATCGGTTCCCGGAAGAAACTCGGCGGCATCGGCCATGACCGTTCGCAGTGCCTGGTAGAGCGTCAGCAGCGACCACATCTCCTGCTCGACGCCGACAGGGTCGCCCGAGCGCAGGACGCGTCCGGCCATGATCGTGTGCCGGAGTGCGTAGTACGCCGACTCGTGTTCCCACCGCTGGTGGTAGAGGCGCATCAGGGACGCGGCGGGGTAGCGGCGGGCGTCGGTCAGACTGGTCGCCAGGCGGTAGGAACCGGTGAAGTGTGTGCCGTCAGCGCACGTCACGGTGATGCGCGCGTCGATGACGCGCACTTTTACGGTGCCGATCACCGACAGGTACGAGCCGTCGGCCAGACGTGTGAGGACCGGGGTCCGCCGGTTGCTGCGGAGCCGGCCCAGGAACTGGGCACGGGTGGCGCTCACCGCGGCGAGGAAGGCGTTGCCGTCGAAGCCCTTGTCCCACAGCACCAGCATGTCCGGCCGCAGCAGGTGCAGGAGACGGGGGGCATAGCTGGTCTCGCCCTCGTCGGTGGGGCCGAAGACCGCG
>NZ_JBHXQZ010000199.1:0-2059 GCF_042717095.1 Streptomyces sp. NPDC058632
TCCTCGACGCCGCCCTCCACCCACTCCTGCACACCACCCTCAACAACCCCACAACCGGCACCCACCTCCCCTTCACCTTCACCGGCATCAGCCTGCTCGCCGATCCACCGGAGACGGACGAGGTGCGCGCGCACATCCGGGTCACCGGCCGGGACTCCGACAGCGTGCACGGACAGATCGTCCTGACGGACGCGGAGGGCACGCCGTTCGTGCGGATCGACGGAGTCGACCTGCGCGCATCGCGGGTCACCGACTCCGCGCTGCACACCGTGGACTGGGTGGAGCCGGGCGAACAGCAAGGGGAGCGGAACGCAACGCAGTGGGTGCTGATCGAGACCGGCGCGGTCCACTTGGCGCCGGCCCGTGCCCAGGCCGTCCATCCCGACCTGACCTCCTTGCCGACCACCGAGCCGGTCACGGCCGTCCTGCCCCTCGCCCCCTCGGCCAACGCCCCTCATGCGGCCCTCGACGCCGTACGGACGTGGGTCTTTGCCCCGCACCACGCCGAGAGCCGGCTGGTCGTCGTCACCGGTTCCGGGGATCAGGACGCACAGGAAGGGCTGTCCTCCGCGGCGGCTCGCGGTCTGCTGCTGTCGGCGGTGACCGAGCATCCGGGACGGTTCGTGGTCGCGGACCTGGACGCCGACCCGCTGTCCTGGCAGGCGTTGCCCGAGGCGGTCGCCGGCGGAGAACCGCAAGTCAGGATCAGGGCAGGCCGGGTGTCGGTGCCCCGTCTGAGGCCCGTGACGCAGGCCGACGAGACCACGGCCCCCGTGTCTGCGGCATTCGACCCCGACGGCACCGTCCTGGTGACCGGCGGCACCGGGCGCTTGGGCAGCCTGCTCGCCCGGCATCTCGTCGAGCGTCACGGCGTACGGCATCTACTGCTGCTCAGCCGCCAGGGGACCGCGGCGCCGGGAGCGGGCGAGCTGACGGCGGAGTTGGAGGCAACAGGTGCTCGTGTCACGGTCGTGGCCTGCGACGCCGCCGACCGGGAAGCGCTCGGCGCCGTGCTGGCGGACGTACCGGACAGCCATCCGCTGACCGGCGTGGTGCACACCGCCGGTGTGCTGGACGACGGTGTGGTGGAGCAGTTGACGCCGGAGCGGTTGGACCGGGTGCTGCGGCCCAAGGCCGACGCGGCTCGCGTACTGGACGAGCTGACCCGTGACCTGGATCTGCGGGCGTTCGTCCTCTACTCGTCGGTGTCCGGGTTGGTCGGTGCCGCCGGGCAGGGCAACTACGCCGCCGCCAACGCCTACCTGGACGCCCTCGCCGAGCACCGCCGTGCGCTGGGGCTGCCGGCGACGTCGCTGGCGTGGGGGCTGTGGGGCGGTGGTGGCGGAATGGCCGGGGCGCTGGGTACGCAGGACGTGGCCCGGTTCGCCCAGGAGGGCATTGCCCCGCTCGATCCGGATGAGGCACTCGCCCTGTTCGACGCCGCCCTGAGCCGTCATGAGGCCCTGCTGTCGCCGCTCCGGCTGGACCGGACCACCCTTCGCGCACGGGTGGAGGCGGGGGATCCGGTGCCCAGGCTGCTGCGGGGCATGGTGGGTACGGCGAGTGCGGCCCGCCCGTCGGCCTCCGGTGACGAACCGTCGGCCCTGGCCGAGCGGCTCTCCGGCGGCTCTCCGGCGGAGCGCAGGCGGATCCTCACCGACCTGGTGCGTACGCGGGCGGCGTCCGTGCTGGGCTTCCCGGATCGCGGCGGGATCACGACCGACCGGACGTTCAAGGAGTTGGGCTTCGACTCGCTGACCTCGGTGGAGCTGCGCAACCGGCTCAACTCGGCGACCGGTCTGCGGCTCCCCGCCCCGGTCATCTTCGATCACCCGACGCCCGAGTCGCTGGCGAACCACCTCGCCGGACTGCTCCAGCCGAAGGAACGCGCGCAGGCACCTGCTCTCGCAAGGGTCTCAGCCTCCCAGTCAGGAGTGCGGGACGACCTCATCGCGGTCGTCGGGATCGGCTGCCGGTTCCCCGGCGGCATCACCACCCCCGGCGGGCTCTGGCGGCTCCTCGTCGACGAGGAGCACGCGATCACGGACTTCCCGACCAA
>NZ_JBHXQZ010000200.1:0-2008 GCF_042717095.1 Streptomyces sp. NPDC058632
GGGAAGTGGAAGGCCATGTGGCATTCGTCGCCGCCGGCGGCGTAGTCGCCGAAGTAGTCGACCACGTCCTCCGGCCACTGGTTCGCCTCCGCCAGGACCACGGTGTCCGGATACTGCGCGTCGATCTCCTTGCGCACCCGCTTCAGGAAGGCGTGCGTGGCGGGCAGGTTCTCGCAGTTGGTGCCCTCCTCCTGGTAGAGGTACGGCACCGCGTCCAGCCGGAAACCGTCGATGCCCAGGTCCAGCCAGAACTTCAGCGCGGAGATCATCTCCTCCTGCACGGCCGGGTTCTCGTAGTTCAGGTCCGGCTGGTGGGAGAAGAAACGGTGCCAGTAGTACTGCCCGCGCACCTGGTCGTACGTCCAGTTGGAGGCCTCGGTGTCGACGAAGATGATCCGCGCGTCCTGGTACTGCTTGTCGTCGTCCGCCCAGACGTAATAGTCGCCGTAGGGGCCGTCCGGGTCCTTGCGGGACTCCTGGAACCACGGGTGCTGGTCGCTGGTGTGGTTCATGACGAAGTCGATGATCACGCGCATGCCCCGCTGGTGGGCGGCGTCCACGAACTCCACGAAGTCGGCGAGGTCGCCGAAGTCGGGCAGGACGGCGGTGTAGTCGGCGACGTCGTAACCGCCGTCGCGCAGCGGCGACTTGAAGAAGGGGGGCAGCCAGAGGCAGTCGACGCCGAGCCACTGCAGATAGTCGAGCTTGGCGGTCAGCCCCTTCAGGTCGCCGATGCCGTCGCCGTTGCTGTCCTGGAAGGAGCGGACGAGGACCTCGTAGAAGACGGCTCGTTTGAACCAGTCCGGGTCGCGGTCCTGCGCCGGTGTGTCCTCGAAGGTGTCCGGTACGGGCTCGTTGACGATCATGATGCGGGTGACCCTCCGATCTGCGGGGTGGACGGTCGCAGAACCGTGCCGTGCTCATCGGGGGACGCGACACCGGCGGCTGTCGCCGCGCGGCCCGCGGATTCCCGGCCGACGACGAGCACATGTGCTCCGCCCGGCCCGAGACGCACATAGTTGGCCCTGCCCCAGTGATAGGTCTCGCCGGTGAGCTCGTCGCGCACCGGCACCGACTCGTGCCAGTCCAGGCCGAGTTGCGGCATGTCCAACGAGACCGTGGCCTCCTGGGTGTGGTGGGGGTCGAGATTGACGACCACGAGGACCGTGTTCGCACCCTGCCGCTTCGAGTACGCGATGACCGGGTCCTGGTCCGCCTGGTGGAAGTGGAGATCGCGCAGCCGGCGAAGGGCCGCGTTCTGCCGCCGGATGGTGTTGAGGCGGGTGATGAGGGGGGTGAGGGTGCGGCCCGTCTGCTCGGCGGTGTCCCAGTCGCGGTGTGTGAGCTGGTACTTCTCCGAGTCGAGGTATTCCTCGCCGCCGTCGCGCAGGGGGGTGTTCTCGCAGAGTTCGTAGCCGCTGTAGATGCCCCAGGTGGGGGAGAGGGTGGCGGCCAGGACGGCGCGGGCCTCGAAGGCGGGCCGGCCGCCGTGCTGGAGGTAGGCGTGCAGGATGTCGGGGGTGTTGACGAAGAGGTTGGGCCGCATGCAGGAGGCGGCGTCCCGCGAGAGTTCGGTGAGGTACTCGGTCAGTTCCTCCTTGGTGGTGCGCCAGGTGAAGTAGGTGTAGGACTGCTGGAAGCCGACGGCGGCCAGGGTGTGCATCATCGCGGGGCGGGTGAAGGCCTCGGCCAGGAAGATGACGTCGGGGTCGGTGCCGTTGATGTCGGCGATCACGCGTTCCCAGAACACCACCGGCTTGGTGTGCGGGTTGTCCACCCGGAAGATCCGGACCCCCGCCGCCATCCAGTGCCGCAGCACCCGGCACGTCTCGGTGATCAGGCCGTCCATGTCCGCGTCGAAGGCGACCGGGTAGATGTCCTGGTACTTCTTCGGCGGGTTCTCCGCGTACGCGATCGTGCCGTCGGGGCGGTGGTGGAACCACTGGGGGTGTTTGTGGACCCAGGGGTGGTCGGGGGAGCACTGGAGGGCGAAGTCCAGGGCGATCTC
>NZ_JBHXQZ010000201.1:0-1905 GCF_042717095.1 Streptomyces sp. NPDC058632
GGACCCTAGACAAGTCCCATCGTTGCAGGTCAGGAGCACTCTCCGCTTATTTGATCAAGCCTCGGACACCCCGCCTCGTGAAAGCGCGAGGCTAGCTCCGGGTCCGCTTCCACCCGCACGGCGACAGCGGCGCCGCCACCCGTCTGCGGCGCCAGGAGGTAGTCGACCTGCTCGGGTGTCAGCGGCGTGCGGGACGGCATCAGGTACGGCATCAAGCTCTCCTCACGATGGCCGCCGCGCCACTCACAGCGTCGTCCTCGCATGGTCGGCGCGCTGACCTGTGGACAGAGGACGGAGAACTCTCCCTCCCCGCCAGACGGGATGAATCGGGCTGCAAGGGCCAAACCCGGCCCCCTTGTCCGATTCGGCGGGGGCCACCAGGGGCGGGTGTTTCTCCTAGACCGACCTTGCTACCGGCCGCCAACAGGTCGAGGACAAGGGGACCTGTCCCCGAGTGGTGGACACCTCTGAGCCCGGCCCCGGCAGGGGCCGGGTAGGAGGCATCTTTTATGGTGATGAAGGTCTACTCGCCCGAGTTCAAGGCGGACGCTGTCGCGCTGTACCTGTCGGACCCGAGCCACACTTTCGAGGGCATCGGCAAGGATCTGGGGATCAGCCGGGAGACACTGCGTAACTGGGTGCGGGCCGAGCGGGCCCGCCATGGCGGGGGCAGCACGACGAGTACGAGCACGGAGAAGAGCACGGTGGATTCCCCGCCGACGGCCGAGGAGCTTCAGGCCGAGAACGAGGCCCTGCGCCGGGAGCTGGCGACAGCGCGCAAAGAGGTGCAGAAACTGGCCACCGAGCGTGACATCCTGCGCAAGGCGACGAAGTTTTTCGCACAAGAGATGACCTGGTGACCAACCGCTTCCAGTTCATCGAGGACCACCACCGCGCCTGGGGCGTGAAGCGGTTGTGTGCCGTGCTGGAGGTGGCCCGCTCCAGCTTCTACAAGTGGCGGGCCGGCCGCGCAGCCCGTGCCGTGCGCGAGCGGGCCGATGCCGCTCTCGCCGAGCGGATCAGGGCCGTGCACGCCGAGTGGGACGGCACCTACGGCCGCCCCCGGATCACCGCCGAGCTGCGCGAGGAGGGCGAGCGCGTGAACCACAAGCGCGTCGGGCGGGTGATGCGGAAGTTCGGTATCGCCGGGCTGCGGCTCCGCAAGCGCCAGGTCACCACCGTGCCCGAACCGTCCGCCACCCCGGTACCGGACTTGCTGCGGCGCGACTTCACCTCGAGCGCGCCGAACACCAAGTACGTCGGCGACATCACCTACCTGCCGGTGCGCGACGGCGAGTTCCTGTATCTCGCCACCGTCATCGACTGCTTCTCGCGCCGCCTGGTGGGCTGGTCGATCGCCGACCACATGCGCACCTCGCTCGTCGCCGACGCGCTCCGGGCCGCCGCCGCGACCCGCGGCAGCCTGATCGGAGCCGTCTTCCACAGCGATCACGGAGCCCAGTACAGCTCCCGCCAATTCGCGGAGCTGTGCGCGCAGTTGGGCGTCAGACAGTCAATGGGGGCGGTCGGTACGAGCGCGGACAACGCACTCGCCGAGTCGTTCAACGCCGCCCTCAAACGCGAGACGCTCCGTGGCGCCCGCCGCTACGACGGGGCCCGGGCCTGCCGCCTGGCCGTCTTCCGCTGGGCCACGCGCTACAACACCCGCCGACGACACTCGGCGAACGGACAGCAGGCACCGAACGCCTACGAACAGCAGTCAGCTACCCTGACACTCGCCGCATAACGATACGAATAGGTGTCCACTCCGCAGGGACAAGGTCCAAGGGGTTGGGTGTTCACGATGGCCGCCACGCGCCCGCAGGAGGGGCATGCAGCGGCCACCGAGCCATCGGGTCTCCCTTGCGTTGGCGTCCTCCACCGGCCCTGTAAGGCCGGTGGAGG
>NZ_JBHXQZ010000202.1:0-1862 GCF_042717095.1 Streptomyces sp. NPDC058632
GCGACCGAACTGCGCAACCAGCTCAACCACCTCACCGGACTCCGGCTCCCCGCGACCCTGGTCTTCGACCACCCCAACGCCCTCGCCGTCACCGAACACATCGAGGAGAAGCTCGCGGGCCCGGCCCTCCGGTCCACCGCATCCGCGCGACCGGCCGTCGGCACGGCGCCGGTCGGCGACGAGCCGATCGCGATCGTCGGCATGGCCTGCCGCTACCCGGGCGGGGTGACCTCGCCCGAGGACCTGTGGCGACTGGTCGCCGACGGCGTCGACACCGTCTCCGACATGCCCGACGACCGCGGCTGGGACCTGGAGGGCCTGTACGACCCGGAGCCCGGCGCGGAAGGCAAGAGCTACACCCGCCGGGGCAGCTTCCTCTACGACGCCGCCCAGTTCGACCCCGGATTCTTCGGCATCTCGCCGCGTGAGGCCCTGTACATGGACCCGCAGCAGCGACTGCTCCTGGAGACCTCCTGGGAGGCCCTGGAGCGGGCGGGCATCGACCCGGCCTCGCTCAGGGGCAGCCGCACCGGCGTCTTCGCCGGCGTGATGTACCACGACTACGCCCTCAACGTGTCGCCCTCCGGCACGGCAGGCGGCAGCGTGGTGTCCGGCCGGCTGTCGTACACGTACGGCTGGGAAGGCCCGGCCGTCACCGTCGACACCGCCTGCTCGTCCTCCCTGGTGGCCCTGCACCTCGCGGTCCAGGCGCTGCGCTCGGGCGAGTGCTCGCTCGCGGTGGCCGGCGGTGCCACGGTGATGTCGACACCGGGCATGTTCGTCGAGTTCAGCCGGCAGCGCGGTCTGTCCGCGGACGGCCGATGCAAGGCGTTCGCGGGCGCGGCAGACGGCGTCGGCTGGTCCGAAGGCGTCGGTGTCCTCCTCGTGGAGCGCCTCTCCGACGCCGTACGCAACGGGCACCGCGTCCTCGCGGTCGTCCGGGGCACCGCCGTCAACCAGGACGGCGCGTCCAACGGCTTCACCGCCCCCAACGGGCCCTCACAGCAGCGCGTCATCCGGCAGGCACTCGAGGCCGCCGGAGTCGCCGCCTCCGAGGTCGACGTCGTCGAGGCACACGGTACGGGCACGACCCTGGGCGACCCGATCGAGGCGCAGGCCCTGCTCGCCACCTACGGCCAGGACCGGCCCGCCGACCGGCCGCTGCTGCTCGGCTCCATCAAGTCGAACATCGGGCACGCCCAGGCCGCCGCCGGTGTTGCCGGCGTCATCAAGATGGTGATGGCCATGGAGCACGGCTCCGTGCCGCGCACCCTGCACGTCGACCGGCCCTCGCCGCACGTCGACTGGACCGAGGGCAACGCGGAACTGGTCGTCGAGGAACGGCCGTGGCCGGAGGCCGGACACCCGCGCCGTGCGAGTGTGTCCGCGTTCGGGCTCAGCGGCACCAACGCGCACGTCGTCCTGGAGCAGGCCCCTGCCTTCGCCCCCGCCGCCGAGCCGCGAGCGGTGGACGGCGAGGGCGAACACCCGACGCCCCCGCTGCCCTGGACGGTGTCCGCCGCGACCCCCGAGGCGCTGCGCGCCCAGGCCGGACGGCTCCTCGACCACCTCACGGACCGCCCGGAACAGGACCCGCTGGACACGGCCTACGCACTGGCCACCTCCCGTACGGTGCTGGAGTCCCGCGCCGTCGTACTCGGCGTCGGCCGCGACGACCTTCTCGACGGGCTGCGTACGCTCGCCCGCGGCGAGTCGTCCCCGGCCGTCCTCCACGGCACCGCCAGGGACGGCGGCTCCACCGCCTTCCTGTTCTCGGGTCAGGGTTCGCAGCGGCTCGGCATGGGGCGTGAGCTGTATGGGCGTTTCCCGGTGTTCGCGGAGGCGTTCGACGCGGTGTGCGC
>NZ_JBHXQZ010000203.1:0-1829 GCF_042717095.1 Streptomyces sp. NPDC058632
CCCGGCGCCCCTGGGGCGCCGGGAGGCCTCCGTCCGGCGCTCGGGTCAGCCCAGTTTCGGCGCCACCGGCACGTCGCAGCGCAGGGTGAAGGAGTGCCCGGACGGGTCGGCGTAGCCGCGTTCCTCCAAGGGGCCCGTGGCGTCCTTCGTCTCCACCGGGCGGCCGCCGAGGCCCACGATCCGGCGTTCCGCGGCGTCCAGGTCGTCGACCTCGAACTCCAGGTGCGCCTGGAGCGAGTTCTCGGGACGCGGCCAGCTCGGCGTGGTGGCGTTGGCGTCCCGGCGCAGCGCCAGCCTGAAGCCGTCGGCGGCCCGGATCTCCACCCGGTTGGCGTTGACGCCCACCACCTCCGCCGCCAGCAGCTCTCGGTAGAACTCGGCGAGCTTCTCGGGCTCGGCGCAGTCGAGCACCACCACTCCCACAGGCACGGTCGACATGTCTCCTCCACAGGGTCCGGGGTCCGTCCACGGGTCGGGGCCACTCCCCGGCCTGTACTGGGCGCCTTTCCCCGTTCCGGGGATTCAATCAACGGTAAGTCCAGGGATACCTCGGGCTTTTGGCGATGCACGCACCTCAAGTGGCTTGTGCAGTAACGGATATCACGATGATCACCCGGTGCAGATCATCTAGGATCTGGGCATCCTCGTTCCGCTTACCGGTTCAACTTCCGTGCCGTGTAGCCGAGTTCGAGCGTGCGGGCCGCCTCCGCGACGGCTCGTTCGCAGGGCGGGGGACTCTGCGTTCCGTCTCCCGAAAGGAAGCACATGTCTCAGGACGTCCGGTTCGACCTTCCCTTCAACACCCCGGTCAGCGAGCATCTGGAGTACGCGCGGGCGCGTCATCTGCGCTGGGTGTGGGACATGGGGCTGGTGCGCAGCCGGGCCGGCTTCGACGAGTACCGCTCCTGGGACCTGCCGCAGGCCGCCGCCCGCACCTATCCGTACGCCTCGGCCGAGGACATGGTCGTCCTGATGAACTGGTTCTCGCTGGCGTTCCTGTTCGACGACCAGTTCGACGCCGGGCGGCCGGACCGGGCGGACGTGATAGCCGACGTGGCGCGGGAGCTCATCGTCACCCCACTGCGGCCGGCGGGAAGCACGCCCCGGGTGGTCTGCCCGATCACGGTGGCCTGGGCGCAGGTCTGGGAACGCCTCTCGGATGGCATGTCCCTGACCTGGCAGACCCGGTTCGCCGCGTCCTGGGGCCGGTTCCTGGTGGCCCACTGCGAGGAGGTCGACCTGGCGGCCCGCGGGCTGGCCGGGACGCTCGGCCTCGACGAGTACGCCGTGTTCCGGCGCCGTACCGTCGGCATCCACCACAGCATCGACGCCGGTGAGCGCAGCCGCGGATTCGAGGTGCCGGCGCGCGCGATGGCCCATCCCCTGATGGAGCGGATGCGTGATCTGGCCGCGGACACCATCGGGTTCATGAACGACATCCACTCCTTCGAGCGGGAGCGGCGCCGCGGGGACGGCCACAACCTGATCGCCGTACTGCACCGGGAGCGCGGCTGCTCGTGGGAGGAGGCCGCGGCCGAGGCGTACCGCGTGACGACCGCCTGCCTGGAGGAGTACCTGCAGCTCGAGGCGCGGGTGCCCCGTATGTGCGACGAGCTCGGGCTCGACGCGGACGAGCGCGAGCGGGTGGACAAGGGCGTACAGGCCATCCAGCACTGGATCGAGGGCAACTACGAGTGGGCCCTGACCAGCGGCCGGTACGCGGCGTCGAAGGAGGGCGCGGTGGCCACCGCCGAGCAGGCGGGCCGCGGCTCGGTCGATGATCTGCTGACCGTGTGAGACGGCCGTGCTGCCCGGCCCCGGGGCGGGGC
>NZ_JBHXQZ010000204.1:0-1685 GCF_042717095.1 Streptomyces sp. NPDC058632
GATGTGACCGGTGCGCCTGTGATGTCGGTCGGGTCCATGGCAGGGCGGCCGGTGTCGGCGGATCAGTTGGGTACGGCGTCCGGTGATGCGGGTGCGCTGTATGGCATCGAGTGGGTGCCGGGGGTCTTCGATGCGTCTGCTGCGGTGTGGGTGCCGTGGGAGGAGGTGGCGGAGGCCGAGGTCGTGCCGGAGGCGGTGGTCCTGGACTGTGGTGCCGATGCTTCTTCGCTTGCCGGTGGTGATGTGCCGGTGGGTGTGCGGTCGGTGGTGCACCGGGTGTTGGGTGTGGTGCAGGAGTGGCTGGCCGGTGAGCGGTTCGCGGGTTCGCGTCTGGTGGTGGTGACGCGGGGTGCGGTTCCGGTCGGTTCGGCCGGTGATGTGGTGCAGGCTCCGGTGTGGGGTCTGGTGCGTGCGGCGCTGGCTGAGAACCCGGGCCGTTTCGCCCTGGCCGATGTCGACGCCGGTGCGGACGCCGATGTGGATGCTGCAGTGGCGGCCGTGGTCGCGGGTGAGTCGGAGGTGGCGGTGCGCGGGGGTGCGGTGCTGGTGCCGCGCCTGACCCGGCTGCCGTCGCCCGAGTCGGAGGGCGAGGCGGACACGGGCGGTACGGTCCCGGCACTGGACGGCACGGGTGTGGTCCTGATCACCGGTGGTACCGGTGGTCTGGGTGCGGTGGTCGCCCGCTATCTGGTGGCCGAGCGTGGGGTGCGGGACCTGGTCCTGACGTCCCGGCGCGGCCCGGACGCGCCCGGCGCGACCGAACTCACCGCCGAACTCACCGCGCTCGGCGCGCGGGTGGAGATCCTGGCCTGCGACGTGTCCGACCGGGACACGGTCACCCACCTGGTCGGCTCCCTGGTATCGGACCGTGGTCTGCTGGCGGTGGTGCACGCTGCCGGTGTGGGTGACAACGGCCTGGTGGGTGCGTTGTCGCCGGAGCGGGTGGATGGTGTGCTGGCTCCGAAGGCGGATGCGGCGTGGTGGCTGCACGAGGCCACCCGCGGTCTCGATCTTGCCGCGTTCGTGCTGTTCTCGTCGGCCGGTGGTCTGGTGCTGACGGCGGGGCAGGGCAATTACGCGGCGGCGAATGTGTTCCTGGACGCGTTGGCGGCGCGTCGGCGGGCGGAGGGTCTGCCGGCGACGTCGATGGCGTTCGGGTTCTGGGACGTGGGCGCTGGGCTTGGCCAGTATCTGAGTGAGGTGGACCGTCGGCGGATGGCGTCGCAGGGTCTGCCGGTGCTCTCCCACGATGCGGGGCTGGCACTGTTCGCGGCGGGCCTGGACCGAGGCGAGGCCACGGTCGTCCCCCTGCGGGTGGACACCGCCGCCCTGCGCACCCGGACCGACGACGTCCCCGCCCTGCTCCGCACCCTCGCCCCGGCGATCCGACGGCAGGCGGCCTCCGCCGCGACCGCCGTCACCCCGGCCGACGGTCTCGCGGACCGGCTGGCCAGGCTTACCGCCGGTGAGCGGCACCGTACGGTGCTGCGGCTGGTGCGGTCGCAGGTGGCGGCGGTGCTGGGACACGGCTCGGCCGAGGCGATCGGAGCCGACCGGGCGTTCCAGGAGCTGGGCTTCGACTCGCTGGCCGCGACCGAACTGCGCAACCAGCTCAACCACCTCACCGGACTCCGGCTCCCCGCGACCCTGGTCTTCGACCACCCCAACGCCCTCGCCGTCACCGA
>NZ_JBHXQZ010000205.1:0-1669 GCF_042717095.1 Streptomyces sp. NPDC058632
GGCCGGCCGAGGTCGGCCCGATCGCCGCTCCGGGCATCGACTGAGCGCCGGGGCTCCGGTCCGGAGCCCCGGCGCCGCGCACCTCGGCGGCTCAGGCCTCCGCGCGCCGGGGCAGGCGCCAGCCGGGGCGTACGAAGTGGCAGGTGTAGCCGTCCGGGTACCGCTGGAGGTAGTCCTGGTGCTCGGGCTCGGCCAGCCAGAACGGGCCGGCCGGTGCGACCTCGGTGACCACGGGCCCCGGCCACAGACCCGACGCGTCGACGTCGGCGATCGTCTCCTCGGCGACGCGCTTCTGCTCGTCGTCGAAGTAGAAGATGGCGGAGCGGTAGCTCGGCCCGATGTCGTTGCCCTGCCGGTTCCTGGTGCTCGGGTCGTGGATCTGGAAGAAGTACTCCAGGATCGTGCGGTAGTCGGTGACCGCCGGGTCGTAGGTGATCTCGATCGACTCGGCGTGGGTGCCGTGGTCGCGGTACGTGGCGTTGGGGACGTCGCCGCCGCTGTAGCCGACGCGGGTGCTCAGGACACCCGGGAACGTGCGGATCAGCTCCTCCATGCCCCAGAAACAGCCGCCCGCCAGCAGCGCCTTCTCCTCGGTCCTCGTCATCGTCTCTCGCCCTTCTGCCGCGTCCTTCGACGGACACGTCCGCCTCTCACTCATGATCCCGTACGGCCGCGGCCGTACGCGCACCGGTCTCAACCATGCCGGGAGCCCTGTTGTTCCGTCCACGCCCGCCCGCTCCGGGGTTTCCGCCCGGGCCGGACAGCCTCCGTGGGTACGATTTCGCACATGACCGCCCCACCCGCCCCGGCACAGCGGCTGCGCGATCTCGCGCGGCTGCGCCGGGTCCGCGACCGGATCGACCGGGAGTACGCGCAGCCGCTGGACGTCGAGGCGCTCGCCCGGGGCGTACACATGTCGGCCGGGCACCTGAGCCGGGAGTTCCGGGCCGCGTACGGCGAGTCTCCGTACAGCTACCTGATGACGCGGCGCATCGAGCGGGCCATGACCCTGCTCCGCCGCGGCGACCTGAGCGTGACCGAGGTGTGTTTCGCGGTGGGCTCCTCGTCGCTGGGCACGTTCAGCACGCGCTTCACCGAACTCGTCGGCATGCCGCCGAGCGCCTACCGGCGCCTTGCCGCGGACGCCACGGAGGGGATGCCGGCGTGCGTGGCGAAGCAGGTGACCAGACCGGTCAGGAATCGAGAAGCTTCCAAAGCCGGGCCCCTCTAGCGTGACCTCCATGGACATCACCATTCACGCGAGCTTCCTCCCCCACGACGACCCCGAGGCCTCCCTGGCCTTCTACCGCGACACCCTCGGCTTCGAGGTCCGCAAGGACGTCGGGTACGGCGGCATGCGCTGGATCACCGTCGGTCCCGTCGGCCGGCCCACCACGTCCATCGTGCTGACCCCGCCGGCCGCCGATCCCGGTGTCACCGACGACGAGCGGCGCATGATCACCGAGATGATGGCCAAGGGCACCTACGCCGGCCTGCTGCTGGCCACCGACGACCTCGACGGTGTGTTCGCGAAACTGCAGGGGGCCGAGAGCGCCGAGGTCGTCCAGGAGCCGACCGAGCAGCCGTACGGCGTGCGCGACTGCGCCTTCCGTGACCCCTCGGGCAACCTGATCCGCATCCAGGAGGTGCGCTGAGCCCGTCCCCGGGC
>NZ_JBHXQZ010000207.1:0-1607 GCF_042717095.1 Streptomyces sp. NPDC058632
GCTGGGTCCGGACGGTGTGCTCAGCGGCATGGCACGCGAGAGCGCCGGCGACGACGCCCTGCTCGTCGCACTGCTGCGCAAGGACCGCGACGAGGTCACCGTCGCCCTGACGGCGTTGGCCGAGCTGTACGTCCGTGGCGGTCACGCCGACTGGGCGACGGTGCTCGACGGGACGGGCGGTCGCCCGGTGGACCTGCCGACGTACGCCTTTCAGCACGAGTACTTCTGGCCCGTGGGATCCGCCACCGGCACCGGTGACATCCGCCTGGCAGGCCTCGGTGCCCCGGGGCATCCGCTGTTGGGCGCGGCCGTCGAACTGGCCGGCGCCGACGGAATGGTGTTCACCGGCAGGCTGTCGCTCCAGTCGCAGCCGTGGCTGGCCGACCACGCGGTGCAGGGCTCGGTACTCGTACCGGGCACGGCACTGCTGGAGCTGGCGATCCGCGCGGCCGACGAGGTCGGCTGCGACACGGTCGAGGAACTGACGCTGTCGGCTCCGCTGGTGCTGCCCGCCCACGGCGGCGCGCGCATCCAGGTCACGGTGGGCGAACCGGACGAGGCGGGCCGCCGTAGCGTCGCCGTCCACTCGCGGCACGACGGGGACGACGACCGCGGCTCCTGGACCCTGCACGCGGAAGGTGCGCTGGCCGACGAGGCGACCGCCGTACGCTCCGACTTCGACGCTTCCGTCTGGCCGCCGAAGGACGCACGCCCGGTCGACGTGACCGACTGCTACGAGCTCCTGGCCGAGGCCGGCCTTCGCTACGGTCCCGTCTTCCAGGGCCTGCGGGCCGCCTGGCGCCGGGGTGACGAGGTCTTCGCCGAGGTGGCGCTGAACGACGACGTCGACGGCGGCACCTTCGGACTGCACCCCGCACTCTTCGACGCCGCCCTGCACGCCTCCTTCGCCTTCGGCGACGACGACGGCACCGCGCCCGGCGGTGTGCCCTTCTCCTGGGAGGGCGTGCGCCTGCACGCGTCCGGCGCCTCGGCGCTGCGCGTCCGGCTGACCAGGACCGGTGACGACTCCCTGGCCGTGGAGCTGGCCGACCCGGTCGGCGCGCCCGTCGCCTCGGTGGAGTCCCTCGTCGTCCGGTCCGCTTCGGCCGCCGGCGGCGGGTCTGAGAACAGTACGAAGCCCCTCTACCACGTGGACTGGGTACCCGCCCGGGCCGTGACCGGCACCCTTTCGTCGGAACCGGTCGCACTGCTCGGCGCCGAGATCCTCGCTTCCTTTACCACCGATGTGGACCGTCTGCTCACCGCCTCCGACCTGGAGGCGCTGGCGGAGCACGACGTGCCCGGCACGGTGCTGGTCGCCGTGACGAACTGCCTTCCGGACGTCGTCGAGTCGGCGCACCAGGCGGCCGCTCGGGCCCTGGACCTCGTGCGGGACTGGCTGGCGGACGAGAGGTTTGCCGGGTCCCGTCTGATCTTCGTCGTCGGCGCGTCCGAGGGCGCCGAGGACCTGACGGACGCTCCGGTCAGGGGACTGGTGCGTTCCGCCCAGCTGGAGCATCCGGGGCGGTTCGGTCTGCTGGACGTCGAGCCGGACGCCGGGCTGTCTGCTGAGCTGCTGGGTGCGGCACTGGCGGTGGACGAGGCCG
>NZ_JBHXQZ010000208.1:0-1556 GCF_042717095.1 Streptomyces sp. NPDC058632
GCACCCGCATCACCGGACGCCGTACCCAACTGATCCGCCGACACCGGCCGCCCTGCCATGGACCCGACCGACATCACAGGCGCACCGGTCACATCGGCGACCGCCAGCCGCATTCCGCCGTCGCCGGACCTGTCGATGCGGACGCGAACGGCGGAAGCGCCGGCCGCGTGCAGGCGTACGCCGTTCCAGGCGAACGGAATCACCGTCTCGCCCTCACCGTCGTTCAGGATCGCCGCATGCATCGACGCGTCCAGCAGCGCCGGATGCAGACCGAACCCACCGGCCTCACCCACCGACTCCTGCGGCAGACCGACCTCGGCGAACAGCTCGTCACCCCGACGCCACGCCGCACGCAGCCCCCGGAACACCGGACCATACCCATAACCGCGCTCACGGAAGACCTCGTACGCACCCTCCACCGGCACCACCTCGGCACCCGCCGGAGGCCACTGCACCAGATCGAACTCCGCCGGCACCACACCCTCCACCAGGAAACCGGAGGCATGGGTGGACCAGTCCTGTGCGGTGTCCTCGGAGCGTGAGTAGACGGCGACCGTGCGACGTCCGCCGTTCTCCGGGCCGACCACCACACGCATCTGGACGCCGCCCCGCTCGGGCAGCACCAGCGGTGCGGCCAGCGTCAGTTCCTCCAGCGTCGCGCAACCCACGGCCTCGCCGGCCGTCAGGGACAGTTCGACGAGTACGGCGCCGGGGAGGAGGGTGCGGCCCAGGACCACGTGGTCGGCGAGCCACGGCTGCGCCCCCACCGACAACCTGCCCGTCAGCACCACACCACCCGAGTCCGGCAGCGCCACCACCGCACCCAGCAGCGGGTGATCGGAGGCGTCCAGGCCGGCGCCGACGGGGACGGCGGCGGCGCCGTCCGTGGCGTGCAGCCAGTAGCGCTGCCGCTGGAAGGCGTACGTCGGCAGGTCGACGGCCCGTGCACCGGTGCCGGCGAAGTACGCGGCCCAATCGACGAAAGCGCCGTCGCTGTGCAGGTGGCCGAGGGCGGTGAGAAGGGCGTCGGTCTCATCCCGGCCCTTGCGGGCGGCCGGCACCAGCAGGACACCGGTGTCGTCGCCGTCGTCGAGGCAGGTGCGGGCCATGCCGGTCAGAACGGCCTCGGGGCCGACTTCGACGCAGCGGCCGACTCCGGCGGCACGCAGTACCTGGATTCCGTCGGCGAAGCGCACGGCCTCGCGGACATGGGTCACCCAGTAGGCGGGGGTGGTGAGCTCGCCCGGCGCGGCGATGCGGCCGGACACGTTGGAGACCACAGGCAGGACGGGGTCTGCGTAGGACAGCCCCTCCGCGACCGTGCGGAACTCGTCCAGCATCGGTTCCATCAACGGCGAGTGGAACGCGTGCGACACCCGCAGCCGGGACGTACGACGCCCCAGCCCACGGAACACCTCCGCCACAGCCTCCACCGCCGCCCCGACACCCGAAACCACCACGGAAGACGGCCCGTTGACGGCCGCGACCGACACCTCGTCGGTCAGATGCGGCACAACCTCCGCCTCCGTCGCCTCCACCGCCACCATCGCACCACC
>NZ_JBHXQZ010000209.1:0-1549 GCF_042717095.1 Streptomyces sp. NPDC058632
GACGGTGTGCTCAGCGGCATGGCACGCGAGAGCGCCGGCGACGACGCCCTGCTCGTCGCACTGCTGCGCAAGGACCGCGACGAGGAGACGGCGGCGCTGACCGCGCTGGCCCGGCTGCACGCCGCCGGGGTCCGGGTGGACTGGGCCGCCTACTTCGCCGGCACCGGTGCACGGGCCGTCGACCTGCCGACCTACGCCTTCCAACGGCAGCGCTACTGGCCTGCCGGTGCGCTGACCCGGGCCGGAGACGTGCGGTTCGCCGGGCTCGGAGCGGCCGAACACCCGCTGCTGGGCGCAGCCGTCGAACTGGCCGGCGCAGAGGGTTCGGACGGGGTGGTGTTCACGGGCCGGCTGTCGGTGCAGTCCCACCCGTGGCTGGCCGACCACGCGGTGCAGGGCTCGGTGCTGGTGCCGGGCACGGCACTGCTGGAGCTGGCGATCCGCGCGGCCGACGAGGTCGGTTGCGACACGGTCGAGGAACTGACCCTCTCCGCACCGCTGGTGCTGCCCGCCCACGGTGGCACCCGTATCCAGGTGCGGATCGGCACGCCTGACGCCGACGGCCGGTGCACTCTGGGCATACACGCACGGGGTGAGGACGACGTCCAGGCCCCGTGGACCGCCCACGCCATCGGAATTCTGGCGCCCACGGCCTCCCCGAACGGCGTACGGCCCGGCTTCGACGCGTCCGTGTGGCCCCCGAAGGACGCCCGTTCGGTCGATGTGACGGGCTGCTACCAGCGGCTGGCCGAAGCCGGCTTCGCCTACGGACCCGCATTCCGCGGCCTGCGGGCCGCATGGCGGCGGGGCGACGACCTGTTCGCCGAGGTCGCCCTCGACGAGGCAACGGACGGCAGCGCCTTCGGCCTTCACCCGGCCCTGTTCGACGCCGCCCTGCACGCCTTCGCGCTCGACGACGACGGCCGCGGCGGAGTGCCGTTCTCCTGGGCCGGAGTGTCGCTGCACGCCTCCGGCGCCTCGGCTCTGCGGGTCCGGCTGACCCGTGACGCCGACGGCACCATGGCCCTGGACCTGGCCGACCCGGCCGGCGCTCCCGTAGCCTCGGTGGAATCCTTGGTCGTCCGGCCCTTGGCGGCCGGACAGCTCAGCGCCGCGACTCATGACTCCCTCTACCAGGTGGACTGGGTGCAGGCGCGGGGTACGAGGGCCGCGGGAGCATCCTCGGAACCGGCGACGGTCACCGGGACGGCCGATCTCGAGGCTCTGGTAGCGGGCGAGGTCCCGGAAACGGTGCTGGCCACGGTGCCCGGTACCGCCGACGCTGTCGTCGGGTCCGTACACGATGCGGCCGTATGGGCTCTGGAGCTGGTGCGGTCGTGGCTCGCGAACGAGCGGTGCTCGGAGTCGCGTCTGGTGTTCGTGACGCGCGGTGTCACGGAGGGCGGCGACCTGGCCGGTGCCGCTGTCTGGGGTCTGGTGCGGTCGGCTGTCTCGGAGCATCCGGGGCGGTTCGGTCTGCTGGACGTCGAGCCGGACGCCGGGCTGTCTGCTGAGCTGCTGGGTGCGGCACTGGCGGTGGACGAGGCCG
>NZ_JBHXQZ010000210.1:0-1449 GCF_042717095.1 Streptomyces sp. NPDC058632
CCTCGGAGCCGTGACGGGTGGCCAGCAGGTAGACCATCAGGGCGTCCAGCAGCACCTGCGGGGTCGGGGCGCCGCCCCACCCGCCACGGGCGGGCTCGTCGGACCGGTCGAAGCGGTCGTCGTAGAGCGGGAAGGCCAGCGACAGGCGCCGGCCGCCCTCGGCCTTGAGGGTCACCCAGGAGGACAGGCCCTCGCCCTTGACCTCCACCGGCGCCCCGGGCCGCGGCTGCACCCACGGGTGCGGCATCGGGCCCTGCGGGCCCTTATAGGCGACCAGGTCCGCCACGCGGTCCTCGTACGTCGGCAGGCCCAGCGCGGTCGCGGCCTCCTCGTGCACCCACAGGGTCTTCAGGCCGTGCAGCCGCATCAGCTCCGGGACCTGGTCCACGTTCTCGGGCAGCGCGGCCGGGATCGGCTCGTGGTTGGGCAGGTACACGTACCCATTGCCCAGGACACCGAAGTCCAGCGCGGTCTGGGTACGACCCTTCGCCTTCATCGCCAGCTTGAGGAACGGCACGTCCAGGCGCTCGTCCCCGCTCTGGAACATCCGGGCCGGAGCCGAGACCTGGCCCCGCTGGGCCGGCGCCTCGGTGAACCCTGGAACCTCCTCGTACGCCTGCTCCGGCGACGTCGCCGGAGCAGGCAGGGACAGGGTGGTCCCGGGGGTGGTCCCACTCTCTTCCGAGATGGTGAACAGCTCCAGGGTGGTCCCGGTGGTCCCGGTGGTCCCGCCGCAGGTCAGAGCCTCAGAATCCGGGACCACCCCGGTGGTCCCGGGGTGGTCCCGGGGGGTGGTCCCGCACGGGAACTTGGTCAATCGCCGGTGCATCCGGCGATGCTCAGGGCCTCGGTGATGAGTGCGCGCTCGTCGTCGGAGAGGGGGCGGGTGTTGTCCCACTCGTTGCGGTTGTCGTAGCCGAAGAGGGCGACGGGTCCGCGGGTCTCGGGGGCGACCTGGGCGGGGATGCCGGCGACGTGGGCCAGGACGGCCGAAGCGAAGGGGTTCGCCGGGTACTCCTCGCGCAGGAGGAGGGCGCAGTCCGAGGTGGCGATCCGCAGACGCGCGTCGTCGGTGAGGAACGCTCTGCCGATGCCGTGAGGGCCCAGGGCCTTTTCGGCTGTGGAGATCTGGTCACCCCATTCCGCACGGCCGTCGGGGTGGACCAGGACGTAGACCGGAGACGCTGGCATAGCGGGGTTCCTTCCGAGAGGCGGTACGAGCTGAGGCCATCGTGCACCCTGGGCAAGGGTGTGCGGGTGGGCTTCGCTCGAACGAGTGATGACGTCATGGACTCGTGGACTCGTGACGTCACAAGACGGAGGGCGGGCCCGCACCCCATGCTGTGAGGTACGGGCCCGCCCGGCTGTGAGGCTGTGTGGCTCACACCTTGTTTTCCCAGGTGAGAGCGCCTTCTGTGAGGTCACATGATGGACGGGATGATGTAGTCG
>NZ_JBHXQZ010000211.1:0-1408 GCF_042717095.1 Streptomyces sp. NPDC058632
GCGCACACCGCGTCGAACGCCTCCGCGAACACCGGGAAACGCCCATACAGCTCACGCCCCATGCCGAGCCGCTGCGAACCCTGACCCGAGAACAGCAACGCCGTACGACCCTGTTCGGCCGCACCCTCCACGACACCCGCGGCCGGAACACCCGCCGCAAGCGCCGCCAGAGCGGCCGACTTGTCATCCGCCAGCACCACCGCACGATGCTCGAACACGGACCGCTGAGTCGCCAACGAGAACCCGAGGTCCACACCACGAACCTCCACGCCGTCACCCGCCACGAACTCCCGCAGCCGCTCGGCCTGCGCACGCAACGCGGCCTCACTCCTACCGGAGAGAACCCACGGCACCACACCGGGCTCGGTCTTCGGTTCCTGTGCCGCTCGAGTTTCCAACTCGGCTTCGGTCGCGGGTTGTTCGAGGACGACGTGTGCGTTCGTGCCGCTGATGCCGAACGACGACACACCGGCCCGACGCGGACGTCCCTCGCCTGCCCACGGCAGCGGCTCGGTCAGCAGCTCCACCACACCCGCCGACCAGTCCACGTGCGACGACGGCGCATCCACGTGCAGCGTCCGCGGCAGCACACCGTGCCGCATCGCCATCACCATCTTGATGACCCCGGCCACACCCGCGGCAGCCTGGGCGTGCCCGATGTTCGACTTGATGGTGCCCAGCCGCAACGGCCGGTCGACGGGCCGGTCCTGACCGTACGTCGCGATCAGCGCCTGCGCCTCGATCGGGTCACCCAGCGTCGTACCCGTACCGTGCGCCTCCACCACATCGACATCGCCCGCCGACAGACCGCCACTGGCCAGCGCCTGCCGGATCACCCGCTGCTGCGACGGACCGTTCGGCGCCGTCAGACCATTCGACGCACCATCCTGATTGACCGCACTACCCCGCACGACGGCCAGCACCTGGTGACCGTTGCGCCGCGCATCCGACAACCGCTCCAGGACCAGCACACCGACGCCCTCGGACCAACCAGCTCCGTCAGCCGTGTCGGAGAACGCCTTGCAGCGGCCGTCGGCGGAGAGGGCTCCCTGGCGGGAGAACTCGACGAACGCGGTGGGGGTGGCCATGACCGTGACGCCGCCGGCCACGGCGAGCGAGCACTCACCCGAGCGCAGCGCCTGCGCCGCCCAGTGCAGAGCCACCAGCGACGACGAACACGCCGTGTCCACCGTCACCGCCGGACCCTCGAACCCGAACGTGTACGAGACGCGCCCCGAGGCGATGCTGCCCGCGCTGCCGTTGCCACGGTAGCCCTCGTACTGCTCGTCGGCGAGAATGCTCCCGTAGTCGCTGTACATGACGCCGGCGAAGACGCCGGTCTGGCTGCCCCGCAGCGACACCGGGTCCATCCCGGCCCGCTCGATCGCCTCCCACGTCGCCTCCAGCA
>NZ_JBHXQZ010000212.1:0-1373 GCF_042717095.1 Streptomyces sp. NPDC058632
CAGGGTCCCTTGCATGATCGAGATCTGTCCGGATTCATCCGGTGAGGCCGAGGGCGGTCAGGGGCCTGTGGCAGTCGCGGGCGGCATGGCGTAGGGCGGCGGCGATATTGGTGTGGCCGTCCTGGCGGTGGACGCCGATGGCGAGGTTGCGCAGGCCGGCCATGATGCGGGGGAGGCAGCCGATATGGATCTTGGAGTCGTCCTCGCGGAACGTGCGGTCGCGGACGTGGTGGAGCAGGTTTTCGATCTTCCAGTGCCCTCTGATCCAGGCGGCGAGCCGGGTGCCGCTCGCGGTGCCGGGCGGCAGACTGGTGATCAGGTAGACGCGCTCGATGGTGAGCTTGCCGGTGGTGAAGTCCTTCCTCCAGCGCACGACTTGAAGGGCCTGGCGGGCGTCGGGGTAGTCGAGGTGGGCGAAGGCGGCAGTCTTCAGCCGCCGGATCTCCAGGCGGTGGTGGGCTCGGGTGCGGTCGTGGTGGTCGAGTGTGATCTCGCGCCAGGGCAGGCGGCGGACGCGGTCGAACAGACCGGGGTGGTTGGCCTTGACCTGGGCGATGTAGTGGGCACCGCGCTCGCGGAGGTAGGTGCCGTGGGCGTGCTGGGTGTGCAGGGCGTCGGCGGTGATGACCGTGCCGGTCAGGTCGATGGTGGACAGCAGGGGCTGGAAGGCGGGGATCTCGTTGCTCTTGGCCGCGACCTGGCACTGGGCCAGGACGTGGCCGGCGTGGTCCATCGCGGCGAGGAGAGTGAGGTGTGCGGTGGTGGCGGTGCGCGAGCCGCGCAGGGCCTTGCCATCGACGGCGATCGCCCGCAGCCCGGGGCCGGCCGGGGCGGCGCGGGCGGCGAGGAAGGCACCGATCGCCCGGTCCAGGGCGTCACCGTCGAGCTGGACGAGGAGGCGGCGCAGGGTGTGGGGGTGTGGGACGGACACGGTGCCGGTCAGCGGGTCGAGGGGGAAGCCGAGTGCCCGGCAGGCCCACCCGGGGGCGTCGGATATCCATTCCGTGATCGCGGTGAGTGAGCGGGCGCCGGCCAGGACACTCGCTGCGGCAGCGGCGACCAGGGAGGGCAGCGAGTAGCGGCGACCGCGGACGCCTCGCGGATCGGGAAGCAGATCCAGAAACTCGGCCAGGCGGACCGCGTCCGCCAGCGGGGCCGAGGCGGGGGTCCGGGCCAGTTGGTCCAGCACGGTGGGCATGAGGGAAGATGCAGGGGCAGGCACGGACTCACCAGGTGTTCATGGGACTTCGACACTCACATGATCACCGAGACCGTGCCTGCGCTGCGTTCACCCCTGCCCGAACCGGGACGTCCACTCCACCACCGGACCAACCCGATGTTCCGGACGAAGTGCAATCATGCAACGGACCCTG
>NZ_JBHXQZ010000213.1:0-1352 GCF_042717095.1 Streptomyces sp. NPDC058632
CTGCGTGTACCACTGCCCGGCAGTTCATCCCTGCCGGGCCCTGCTCGATCTCGACTACGAGAGAAACCATAACCACACCACCACCCAATGTCTACCCCAGCGATCACAGATTTCCGCCCGCCCGAAGAGGAGGTAACCCGCCTCAACCGGTCCGTGAACGGTCGGATCGGCCCCGAGGCCCAGCTCCGGCGCCCGGAGTGACCCACGGCAGCGGTCCGGCCCGAGGACCGAGCAGCTCGTGGAAGCCGTGCACGCCGGCGCTGGTGCCGCGATTCGCAGGCCGGCGCCCCTGCTGCCGTGTCAGCGCCCCGACCCGGATCCGCTTCTTCGGCCTGCGGCCACCCTCCCGTGCTCGCCCGACTGCTCGTGCTCGTCCGGTCGGTGGCGTCGCCCCGGATGGGCCGCCGTCCCGAACCGGCGCGGTCCCCGACTCGAGCAGGCGGTGGGCCGGCACCGTGCCGGGCGTACGGCAGCGTGCCGCCACGGGCCGGCCGGCTGCGGCCGTCAGTTTCTCCGGCAGGCACTGCGGCTCTGCCGGGCTGGCGGGTAGAGGGGCGGGGCACAGAGATCGGGTGGGCAAGGCCGGCATCGACGATCCAGGGAGCAGGGTGACCCTGATGAACGTGATGGGTCCTCAACGCCACAACCGTCGGTTCCACAAACGCCGTTGCCGACGCACGCGATACGGCACGGGCCTTCCTCACCTGCCCGCGACAGCCGGCCCCGGCCCATGGTCGACCGCCTCGCCTCCGCCACCGCGGTCACCCGCCGGACCTCCGGCGGCAAGACCGTGAGCGCCCGCCTTGCCCGGTAGCGCCACCGCTCAAGCAGCCGGGGGGGCGGTGAATATAATCTGCCTCATGTCGAAGCCTGACGAGCTGCTCGTTGACGTCGCCGCCCTGGTGGAATCCGGGCAGAGCAACCAGATGTCCCTGACCGTGGTCACCGGTGGTGCTGTCATCACCGGTCGGCTGGCTCCCGAAGCAGTGTGGAGGCTGAGGGTGTCGGATGTGCTCACGGATTCGGACCGCTTGGGCGAGTTCTCCACTGTCTTCAAGGCCCCCGCGAAGAAGGACGGGGCCCCTACGCATCTGCACTTCCATGTCGCCCGGATCCTGCAGGGCACGGTGGGGATCCCGGAGACGGGCGGGATGTACCGTGTGGCGATCGAGGACGTCAACGCCTGGACCGTGGGCGACTTCAGCTATTCCGACTTCTGAGCAGCCACTGCGGCGGGAACCCGTCGCAAGCGGTATGGGCCCGACCGGCGCGCCGGTCGGGCCCATACTGGTGTTCAGGTGTCGGCTTGTGTTCGTTCCCCGTCGGTCAGAGGGGCTGGGGGGTGCCGAGCA
>NZ_JBHXQZ010000214.1:0-1331 GCF_042717095.1 Streptomyces sp. NPDC058632
CGCTGGAAGGGGTAGGTGGGGAGGTCGACGCGCCGCGGGCGGGTGCCCGCGTAGAAGGCGTCCCAGTCCACGTCCGCGCCGCACGCCCACGCCTCGCCCAGCGACAGCGTGAACCGCTCCCAGCCACCCTCACCCCGGCGCAGCGTGCCCACCACACCCGCCGCGACACCGGCGTCCTCGATGGTCTCGCGCACCCCGGCCGCCACCACCGGATGCGCACTCACCTCCACCAGCACCCGGAAACCGTCCGCCAGCAGCGCACGCGTCGCCGCCTCGAACTCCACCGTCCCCCGCAGGTTCCGGTACCAGTACCCCGCATCCAGCCCAACCGTGTCGATCACACCACCCGACACCGTCGAATAGAACGGCACACCACACGAGCGCGGCTCAACCGGAGCCAGCAGCTCGGCCAACTCCGCCTCGATACGCTCCACATGAACAGAATGCGACGCGTAGTCCACCGCGACCCGACGCGCCCGCACCCCCTGCGCCTCACACACCACCAGCAGCTCGTCCAACGCGTCCGCGTCACCCGACACCACCACCGACGACGGCCCGTTCACCGCCGCCACCGACACCCGGCCCTCCCACCGGCCGACCAGCTCCCCCACCACCGACACACCACACGCCACCGACACCATGCCGCCCAGACCCGACAACGCACGCAACGCACGCGAACGCAACGCCACCACCAACGCCGCATCCTCCAACGACAGAGCACCCGCCACACACGCCGCCGCGATCTCACCCTGCGAATGCCCCACCACCGCAGCCGGCTCCACCCCGCACGACCGCCACACCTCCGCCAACGACACCATCACCGCCCAAAGAACGGGCTGCACCACATCCACCCGCTCCAACGACGCGGCACCCTCCACACCCCGCACCACATCCAACAACGACCACTCGACATGAGGCGACAGGGCAGCCGCGCACTCCGCCATACGGGCGGCGAACACCGGCGACGTGTCCAGGAGCTCGGTCGCCATACCGGCCCACTGCGAACCCTGGCCCGGGAACACGAACACGACGCCGCCGCCCTCGGTGGCGGTGCCTTCGACGAGGCCGGGGGCGGGCTGTCCCGCGGCGAGCGCGTCGAGACCGGTGAGGAGGTCGTCGAGGCCGCTGCCGACGACCACCGCGCGGTGCTCCATCGCGACCCGCGTCGACACCAGCGAGTGCGCCACATCCAACGCACCCCCACCCGCACCCGCACCCGCACCCGCACCGGAGCCGGTGTCCGCGCCGCGCACCGACACCGCCAGCCGCGCCGCCTGCTCCCGCACCGCCTCACGCGACTTCGCCGACACCACCCACGGCAACCACGCCGG
>NZ_JBHXQZ010000215.1:0-1279 GCF_042717095.1 Streptomyces sp. NPDC058632
GTCTTACATAAACCGTTCCGGTTTATTCCAGAGGCTGTCTGTTTTTAAAAGCTGCGTTGCCCTTGCTTTTATCACCAGAACAGCACCGGCAACGGTGCCATTACACCCCTGAACATTTCCCTCCAGGGAATGTGGGGGTGTGCTGTCAGTCCCCGAAAATCAAAAGCGGGTTGGACAGTGACGATGGTGATCCATCGATCCCATTCCACCCTAGAAGCTCCTGATAGCCCATTAGCGAGCCGATTAAGGTCGTTTGACATGGTTGGCCGGCTTTTTGGCCAAGCGTGTCAAATGGCCCAACAACGAACGCAGTGAGGCGTTAGGCTCGATTGCAGCACATAGATCCGACGGAGCTACCGCATTTACAGGACGCCAGCCCATTCGGGCGATGGCTTTCCCCAGTGCTCTCGCTCTGTTGATCTCATGGTTTGCCGTCGTCCTACGGCCTAGGCCACCCACTCAATCACCATAACGAGGCTTGTGGAACCTGCTTCGCGTTGCGGTAGATCCGTCCTATCCGAATGCAATCTAACGGGCTGAAAATGCCCTTATTTTTGATTGCTATAACGAAGGTCAAAAGAGGGTAATACAAGATATAAGATACTGGGAACCACGTATTCCGTGGCTTTCAGCCAATTTTTATACTCTGTGGAGGTAAGTTTTATACTCTGTGGAGGTAAGTTTTATACTCTGTGGGGGTATGAAATGAGTGTAAAAAAAAGTATACCCTCGCTATTTCAAGGCTCTAAATTGTACTTTTTTAAAAGTAAGTTCGTTACCGTGTGGGGGTATGCTTTGTACTCTTTTAAGGGTATTGACAATACTTTTAAAATGGTATATACTGGGAATAAGCAACTATTTATAGGAACATATTATGTCTTCTAAAAGACCTACAAAAAACCATATATACACACATGAAACACATGCAGTAAATAACGAAACCGGCGAAGTTATTTCATCATCAAAAGAAACTATTATTCAGTTTCCTGCTGAACCTGAATATATAAAGCTTTATTTAGACGATATTAATCGCCTCTACGATCTTCCAAACAACTCCATCTTATACGAGCTTATGAAGCGTATGGACTATGATGGGTTGATTAATATAAGCAAATACGGCAAAGACATGATTTGTGAAAAGCTTAATTTAAAACCACAGACCTTTGCAAATTATCTTGGAAAATTAAAAGATAAGGACATTATTCTCCCTGTCGGTCGTGGCACATTTATGCCGAATCCAAACCTTTTTGGCAAAGGCACATGGAAAGACATTTATAAT
>NZ_JBHXQZ010000216.1:0-1213 GCF_042717095.1 Streptomyces sp. NPDC058632
CCCCGGCGGCCTACACCGCCTGCCTCCTGGCCTCGGCAACGGCCCTCCCCCTGCTGAGCCGCTCGGCCGACCCGTCCCGACTGCGGTACGCCTGACGGCCGACGCGACGGCCATGCGCCGGAACCGGGGAACGGAGGTCCGCCGGGGACCGGGGCCAACGAGAAGCGGATCTCATGAATTGCCGACGTCAGCGTGCGGGATGTGCTGTCGTGAACGAGAACCGGCATCTGCCCAGCCAGCACATAGTGTGTGGTGAGCACCCGCTCCCTACCTGCGCTTTCGCAGGCCACCACCGGTCTGTGGCGCAGTGGGAGTCCGCTGGTTTCCGCCGTTGGCGGGTCCGGTTGCCGCCAGAACCGGTGGGCGGCGCTACTTCAGGTGCTCCCCGAGGTCGTCAACGGTCCAGTCTGCCTGGCGGAGGATCGAGCGGAGGGTGCCGGGTGCGAGGCTGCGGTGGAGGGGAACGATGACGGTCCGCTCTCCGCTGCGGTATTTGGCGTGGCTGCCACGGGTGGTGATGTGCTCGAACCCGCCCCGCTCCAGGGCCTTGGCCACCGCGGCTCCGGAGAGGCCCGTGGGGACAGCGGGGCTCACGCGGCGCGCCGCACTTCGACGGGGGCCGTGATCACGTCGGTGACCTCGGGGGCGGGGGCGTCCTCGAAGTAGAGCTCCAGCGCTTCGCGGAGGTTCTCCAGAGACTCCTCGATGGTCTCGCCCTGGGAGGTGACCTCGACCTGGAGGCAGCGTGCCACGTACCACTCGCCCTCGTGGGTGATCGCGGCGGTCAGGTGCAGTGCGTCAGTGGTCATGTCGTCAGTCTGGCACGCACTACCCCCGCCGGTCAGCGGCTTTACCCGCTGTCACCCGCGCCTGTTACCCCGTTGACCTGGCGCAAGCCGTCCGTCCTGGCCCGCGCCGGCATCGGCTCGCGTGCAGCCGGCCCGGTCGGCCGGACGAGGGAACGTCTACGTCTTTCCGCGGCCTGCCGGTTGTTCCGGAGTGCCGTTCTGCGCGACCGGGGCCGGGGCCGGACTCGGGTCAGCGGGACGGCACCGCAGCGGCCGTCCCGCGCACCTTGGAGCAGTCGTCCTGGTCGCCTTGACCGTGCCGGTGCCGGGCGCGGCGGAGCGGCTGCGCGCCGACCCGTGGGCGGCGGCCCGTACGCATGCGGCGATGCTGCTGGTGACGGTCGTCGGCACCGGCTTCATGGGCG
>NZ_JBHXQZ010000217.1:0-1145 GCF_042717095.1 Streptomyces sp. NPDC058632
ACGCAGTGCGAGATCACCTCGACCGGATACCGGTGCCCCCTGTACGACGGCGCACTGTCCACGGACGGTCCCCCTCCGCCATGACCAACCCGAAGGTCATCCCACCCGGTCAGCCAACGTGACAGCACCCTTCGAAGAGGGTGCTGTCGGTGCCACTGCGCCAAGCGGCCACTTCACGGTGGGCCGGGTAGATGTGCCGCGCTGCGCCGTCTCCGACCCACAGCAGGCCGGCCTGGGCGCGCGGGTCGAGCTGGTGGGCGTGCAGGTAGTGGGCGGCCAGGAATTCCTGGTAGCTGCGGTGTGCGAAGGTCCACCGCAACAGGCCGACAGGGTCGAACAGATGGGACTCGGTCAGCCGGCGCATTTCGTCGGTCGTGCACGGGACCTGGCCGTCCAGCAGGCCGGGCTCATGTCCGCCTTCCAGCTCGGCCAGGGTGATCTCCCCGCGGTCGGAGGGTTGTGGGGAGGTGTCGCTCAGCACGTTGTGTGCGCCGAACTGCATCGCCGCCGCGACGCGGGCGGCAACCGGCAGCAAGCGCTGGCCCGTGGGCTGAGCCCGCAGTTCACGGATGTCGGCCGGGCGCCGGGTCTCGGAACACAAGAGCACGCAGGCCTGCTGGTAGGCGTCTGCCGCAGTGGCAGGCAGGGTCCCGTTGACACGGTGATATTCGAGCAGCTGCAAGAGGGTGACGGGAGTCTTGGACAACTGCGTCAGGCCCCGCTCGCGCAACAGGGTGCTGAAGGCACCAGCGTCGAGACCGTAGTCTTCAGCGGCGACGGCAACATCGTGGTCACTGAGCGGAGCCAGGATCATGTGCCGCACCTGAAGCGGCGACTGCCAGTGCCTGGTGAGGGTGTCCTGCAGGACGTCGGGCCAGCGCCCCGTGCGGCAGCTGAACCGCAGCCTCAGATTGCTTAGCTGGTCCCCGGTGAGCGAGTCGATCCAGTCGGCAATCAGCCCGCCCAGGGCAGGCAGGACGTTCAAGCCCTCGTCGACACTGTCCAGGAATACCCACGGTGCTGTCACGTTGGCTGACCGGGTGGGATGATCTTCGGGTTGGTCATGGCGGAGGGGGACCGTCCGTGGACAGTGCGCCGTCGTACAGGGGGCACCGGTATCCGGTCGAGGTGATCTCGCACTGCGT
>NZ_JBHXQZ010000218.1:0-1144 GCF_042717095.1 Streptomyces sp. NPDC058632
GGGTTGGAACCCGCGTCCGGACGCTCTCCTCGAAGCTTCACCACACCGGCCGCGACCGAGCCGCGTCCGTCCGTCGCACCGGACGCATCTACAGCCCGGGGGAGTACGCGAAGATCCTGGTTGCCGAAGTCACCCAGCCGCCGGCCGACGTCGCCACAGCGCTCGGCCTCAGCACAGATGCGCCGGCTATCCGCCGACTTCGGGTCACGTACAACCCCCAGGACCAGGTCGTCAGCGCGTCCACGAGTTGGTACGACGCCGCCCTGGCCGAAGCAGCTCCGCGGCTGCTCGAAGCCGAGCGAATCCCCGAGGGAAGCTGGGCGTACCTCGAAGCCCAGACCGGCATCCACGCGGTCTACGGCAAGGACGCCATCACTGCACGCCTGGCGACCGCCGAGGAGCGCGAGCTGCTGGGACTCCCTGACCCTTCCGCCGTGAAGCAGTCCGTCACGGTCCTGCGCGACGGCGAGAACGTCGTGGTCGAGTACGGCGTAAGCGTGAACAACGGCGAGCGCGAATCCATCTACGAGTACGAACTCGACTGACCTGGCCAGGCCAGATTTGCAAGGACGCGTCCGCGTTCGCGTACGTGGTGTCCCTACCGGCTGTGACGGTGTCCGCTACACCCCGTAGGCTGCACGAAACCGCGAAACAAGATCCGTAAACGCAAAAAAGCCGCACGCCCCACCCGGGCTCTGCAAGAGGGTTCGAAGCCTCAGGCCGAGTCGAAGTCCCGGAGAAGGGCAATGCGGCGACCACACATAGGTCTGCTGCCGAGTGTAGGGCAGGTGGGGAGTGCTGTCTTCCCCGCCGTGACGTCACGAGAGTGATGTCGCCCATCCGCACATCGGGTGGCAGGCCAGAGAGGCGCCACCCCAGTGGGAATGACCAAGCCCGCCGCAGTACCCGCCCAGAAGGGCGGTGGAACGGTCTCGAACCTGGAGAGGGACGGGGCCCCGGCCGGTTGCACGCCGAACGCGGGCATGAAGAAGGGCTGGTTCTACCGGCCCGCAGACCGCATGATCATCCACCAGCAGAACCCCGATGCCGCTTCGCTCTCGATCGGGCGTGTGCCGAAGGTCATCGGGCAGATCGAGCACCTCACCGACGACGGCGAGAGCATCCGGATCGAGTACCTCGTCCT
>NZ_JBHXQZ010000219.1:0-1133 GCF_042717095.1 Streptomyces sp. NPDC058632
CGGGAGGTCGGTGTGCGGGGCGTGGGTGTCGGTGAAGTGGGCGGCCCAGTCGACGTGGACGCCCCGCACGAACGCCTGCGCCACCGACGACAGCAGATGACCGAGACCGCCCTGTTCCCGGCGGAGTGACCCGCCGACCACAGCGTCAGCACCGGTCTCGTCAACGGTCTCCTGAAGGCCCACGGTCAGCACCGGACGCGGGCTCATTTCCAGGAACGCGTCGTACTGCTCGTCGAGCAGCCTCCGTACGGCGTCCTCCAGCCGGACCGTGTCACGCAGGTTGCGGAACCAGTAGTCCGCATCGGTGACACCCTCCGGGATCCAGTCACCGGTGACGGTTGAAAGGAGCGGCACCTCGGCCGGGCGCGGCGCGATCCCGGCGAGCAAATCGGCCAGTTCGTCACGTATCTCGTCGACCTGGGCCGAATGGGAGGCATAGTCCACCGGGATGATTCGCGCCTTCACACCCGCCCCGGTCAACTCCCCGTGCAGCTCGCCGATCGCGTCCGCCTCGCCCGAGAGCACCGTCGACCGCGGCCCGTTGACCGCCGCCACCGACAGCCTGCCCGCCCAGCGGTCCAGTCGGTCGCGGACCTCGTCCTGCGGCAGCGGCACGGACATCATCCCGCCGCGTCCCGCCAGGCGCAGCAGGGCCCGGCTGCGCAGCGCCACGATACGGGCCGCGTCGTCCAGCGACAGGACCCCCGCGACACACGCGGCGGCGATCTCACCCTGCGAGTGTCCCACCACGGCCGCGGGTTCGACGCCGTACGACCGCCAGACCGCAGCCAGGGACACCATCATCGAGAACAGCGCCGGTTGTACGACATCCACCCGGTCAAGGGACGCGGCGTCGGGGGCGCCGCTCACCACGGCCGGCAGATCCCAGTCGACATGGGGCGCGAGTGCGCCGGCGCACTCCTCCATCGTCGCCGCGAACACCGCTGAGGTGGCAAGGAGTTCCCGGGCCATGCCCTCCCACTGCGAGCCCTGGCCCGGGAAGACGAACACAGACTTGCGGGGCTTCGCCGGCTCGGGGGCCGTGATGAGGTGGGGGTGGGGCTGGTGCGTGGTGAGGCGGGCCAGGGGGGTGAGTGGTGTGTCGTGGTCGGGTGTGAGGATGACGGCTCGGT
>NZ_JBHXQZ010000220.1:0-1130 GCF_042717095.1 Streptomyces sp. NPDC058632
CGGGAGGTCGGTGTGCGGGGCGTGGGTGTCGGTGAAGTGGGCGGCCCAGTCGACGTGGACGCCCCGCACGAACGCCTGCGCCACCGACGACAGCAAGGACATGCCCTCGGGCTGATCCTCCCGAAGGGCCGGCACCGCCAACAGTGAGTCCGGGTCGGCGAGGCAGTCGGGCACCAGTCCCGAGAGGGACCCCCGGGGGCCCAGTTCCAGCAGCGTTCCCACGCCCCGCCGCTCCACCGCCCGTACACCGTCGGCGAACCGCACGCTCTCCCGCGCATGCCGCACCCAGTACGCGGCACCGGACAGCAGATCGTCCGTGACCGCCTCTCCGGTGAGCGTCGACACCAGGGCGATGCCCGGACCACCGTAGGAGAGTCCCTCCGCCACTTCCGTGAACCGGGACAGCGCGGGTTCCATCAGCGGTGAGTGGAAGGCATGGCTGACCCGAAGCCGCGTGGTCCGGCGTCCCCGTGCCTCCCAGAGCGCGCCGAGGTCCCGTACCGCCGCTTCGGTACCCGAGATCACCACGGAGACGGGGCCGTTGACCGCCGCGATGCCCACCGCGGCGGTGAGCAGGGGAACGACCTCGTCCTCGGACGCCTCCAGCGCCATCATCGCCCCGCCCTCGGGCAGGGCGCCCATCAGGCGACCGCGCGCGGCGACCAGCGTGCAGGCGTCGGGCAGCGAGAACACCCCGGCAACATGCGCCATAGCCAGTTCACCCACCGAATGCCCGATGAGGACGTCCGGACGGGTGCCCCAGGACTCCACCAGCCGGAACAGGGCGACCTCCAGCGCGAACAGCGCAGGCTGGGCGTACTCGGTGCGGTCCAGCAACGCCTCGTCGGCGCCCCACATCACCTCGCGCAGCGGTCGGTCCAGATGCCGGTCCAGTTCCTCGCACACCGCGTCCAGAGCGGAGGCGAAGGCGGGATACGTCTCGTACAGCTCACGCCCGGCTCCTGCCTGCTGAGAGCCCTGCCCGGGGAACAGGATGCCCAGCCTGCCGCCGTTCCGCGGCAGGTCCTGGGATGTGGCCGTGATGAGGTGGGGGTGGGGCTGGTGCGTGGTGAGGCGGGCCAGGGGGGTGAGTGGTGTGTCGTGGTCGGGTGTGAGGATGACGGCTCGGT
>NZ_JBHXQZ010000221.1:0-1103 GCF_042717095.1 Streptomyces sp. NPDC058632
CCCTCCACCGGCACCACCTCGGCACCCGCCGGAGGCCACTGCACCAGATCGAACTCCGCCGGCACCACACCCTCCACCAGGAAACCGGAGGCATGTGTCGTCCATGGGGCGTCCTCGGCGCCTTCCTGGCGTGAGTAAATGGCGAGTGTGCGGTGGTTCGCGTCCTGGGGGCCCACCACGACGCGGACCTGGACGGCACCCTGCTCGGGCAGCACCAGCGGTGCGGCCAGGGCCAGTTCCTCCAGCGTCGCGCAGCCCACGGCTTCACCGGCCGACAGAGCGAGCTCCACCAGGCCCGTACCGGGCAGCAATGTGCGGCCCAGGACCACGTGGTCGGCGAGCCACGGCTGCGCCTCCACCGACAACCTGCCCGTCAGCACCACACCACCCGAGTCCGGCAGCGCCACCACCGCACCCAGCAGCGGGTGATCGGAGACATCGACACCGGCAGCTCGGGCGTCGGCCGTAGTGGTGGCCGTGCTGATCTCCGGCCAGTAGCGCTGCCGTTGGAAGGCGTAGGT
Source organism: Streptomyces sp. NPDC058632 (assembly GCF_042717095.1). Taxonomy (NCBI): domain Bacteria; kingdom Bacillati; phylum Actinomycetota; class Actinomycetes; order Kitasatosporales; family Streptomycetaceae; genus Streptomyces; species Streptomyces sp. NPDC058632. The sequence goes on from NZ_JBHXQZ010000221.1 coordinate 522, forward strand.
CGGCAGGTCGACGGCCCGTGCACCGGTGCCGTCGAAGTACGCGGCCCAGTCCACCCGGGCCCCGGCGGCGTGCAGCCGGGCCAGCGCGGTCAGCGCCGTGGTCTCCTCGTCGCGGTCCTTGCGCAGCAGTGCGACGAGCAGGGCGTCGTCGCCGGCGCTCTCGCGTGCCATGCCGCTGAGCACACCGTCCGGACCCAGCTCCAAAAACCGGGTGACACCCTGCTCCACCAGGGCGCGGATCCCGTCGGCGAAGCGCACGGCCTCCCGGACATGGGTCACCCAGTAGGCGGCCGACGCCAGCTGACCGGGCTCGGCCGGAGCACCGGTCACGTTGGAGACGACGGGCAACCGCGGCTCGCTGTAGGACAGCCCCTCCGCGACCGTGCGGAACTCGCCCAGCATCGGTTCCATCAGCGGCGAGTGGAACGCGTGCGACACCCGCAGCCGGGACGTACGACGCCCCAGCCCACGGAACACCTCCGCCACGGCCTCCACCGCCGCCCCGACACCCGAAACCACCACGGAAGACGGCCCGTTGACGGCCGCGACCGACACCTCGTCGGTCAGATGCGGCACAACCTC
>NZ_JBHXQZ010000222.1:0-1100 GCF_042717095.1 Streptomyces sp. NPDC058632
CGCCCGGTCACATTCCGAACCCGGAAGCTAAGCCCTACCGCGCCGATGGTACTGCAGGGGGGACCCTGTGGGAGAGTAGGACGCCGCCGAACAATCTTTGGAAGGACCTCTGGTCACCAGCGTTCAGCTGGGACCAGGGGTCCTTTTGTATTTTCTGGAGCGCGCCGGATGTCCGGCTGCGTGAGAATGCTTGCGGTACCGAAGACAGGAGTCACCGATGTCCCCCAACTCTCCCGACGACCGACCGGAGCGCGACCAGCGGCGACGGGACAGTGGTGACCGTTCGGACCGAGGCGGCCAGCGTGGCGCCGGTCCACGGCGCCCCAGCGACCGGGACCGTGGGGTCCGCAGGGACGGAGACCGCGACCGTGGATTCCGTCCGGACGACCGTCGCGACGACCGAGGCGCCGGCCGGCCGGAGCGTGGCGGGTTCCGTGGCCGGGACGACAATCGCGGTGATGCCCGCGGTGACAACCGGGGCGGCGAGCGCGGCGGCTACCGGGGCCGGGACGACGGTAGGGACGATCGCCGTGACGGTGGACGTGAGCGCTCCGGCGTCCGCCGTGATGACGACCGAGGACATGGCCGCCGGGACGATCGGCGAGATGACCGCCGGGACGATCGCCGGGATGACCGGCGCGGTGACGACCGTGGTGAGCGGGGCGGTTTCCGCGGCCGTGAGGACAACCGTGGCGGTGACCGCGGTGGGTTCCGGCGCGACGACAACCGCGGTGGTGACCGGGGCGGATACCGCGGCCGTGACGACAACCGCGGTAGCGACCGGGGCGGTTTCCGTGGGCGTGACGATCGCGACGACCGGGGCGGCTCCCGGCGCGATGACAACCGCGGTGGCGAGCGTGGTGGTTACCGCGGGCGCGATGACAACCGTGGCGGTGACCGGGGCGGTTTCCGGCGCGACGACGACCGGGGCTACGGACGTCGGGACGACCGGCGCGATGACCGGCGCGGTGACGACCGTGGTGAGCGTGGTGGGTTCCGCCGTGACGACAGCCGTGGTGACAGCCGTGGTGGGTTCCGCCGTGACGACAGCCGTGGTGGTGACAGCCGTGGTGGGTTCCGCCGTGACGACAGCCGCGGTG
>NZ_JBHXQZ010000223.1:0-1062 GCF_042717095.1 Streptomyces sp. NPDC058632
GCTCGGCGATCTTCATGGCTTCCTCGATGAGGGTCTCCACGATCTTCGACTCCGGGACGGTCTTGATCACTTCGCCCTTCACGAAGATCTGCCCCTTGCCGTTGCCCGACGCCACCCCCAGGTCGGCCTCACGGGCCTCGCCCGGACCGTTGACCACACAGCCCATCACCGCCACCCGCAGCGGAACCTCCATGCCCTCCAGCCCCGCCGTCACCTCGTCCGCGAGCCTGTACACATCCACCTGCGCACGCCCGCAGGACGGACAGGACACGATCTCCAGACCACGCTGCTTCAGGTTCAGCGACTCCAGGATCTGCAGACCCACCTTCACCTCCTCCACCGGCGGCGCCGACAGGGACACCCGGATCGTGTCCCCGATGCCCTGGGAGAGCAGCGCCCCGAAGGCCACCGCCGACTTGATCGTCCCCTGGAACGCCGGACCCGCCTCCGTGACACCGAGGTGCAGCGGATAGTCGCACTGCGCGGCCAGCTGCCGGTAGGCCTCCACCATCACGACCGGGTCGTTGTGCTTGACCGAGATCTTGATGTCCCGGAAACCGTGCTCCTCGAACAGCGACGCCTCCCACAGCGCCGACTCCGCCAGCGCCTCCGGCGTCGCCCTGCCGTACTTCCGCAGCAGACGCCGGTCCAGCGACCCCGCGTTCACCCCGATCCGGATCGGCGTACCGTGGTCCCCCGCCGCCTTCGCGATCTCCCTGACCTTGTCGTCGAACTGCTTGATGTTGCCCGGATTCACCCGCACCGCCGCACAGCCCGCCTCGATCGCCGCGAACACGTACTTCGGCTGGAAATGAATGTCCGCGATCACCGGAATCTGCGACTTCCGCGCGATCGTCGCCAGCGCGTCCGCGTCGTCCTGCGTCGGACACGCCACCCGCACGATCTGACACCCCGACGCCGTCAGCTCCGCGATCTGCTGCAACGTCGCCCCGATGTCCGACGTACGCGTCGTCGTCATCGACTGCACCGACACCGGCGCGTCCCCACCCACCGCCACCGACCCGACCTGGATCCGCCGGCTCCTGCGCCGCGGGGCGAGCG
>NZ_JBHXQZ010000224.1:0-1026 GCF_042717095.1 Streptomyces sp. NPDC058632
TAGGTCCTGTCTGGAGTTCGGATCAAGAGTGTGGTGCGATGCTGCGGAGCCAGAGCATTGCCCCACACAGGTGCAGTCCGGCCTCGTAGCTCTCCGGGGTCTTGTCGTACCGGGTAGCGATACCGCGCCAGTTCCGCAGCCGGTTGATGCACCGTTCCACGGTGTTGCGCTCTTTGTAGAGTGTCGCGTCGTGTGAGACTGGCCGGCCGCCGGCGTTGCCCCGCTTCTTGCGGTTCGCGGCCTGGTCGACCTTCTCCGGGATCACGGCTTGGATCCCACGTCGTCGCAGGTAGCGGCGGTTGCGTCGGGACGAGTACGCCTTGTCCGCGGCCACCGCATCCGGCCGGGTCCGCGGGCGCCCGACCGGGCCGCGCACCTTCACCCGTTCCAGGACCGGGGCGAACTGCGGACTGTCTCCGGCCTGCCCGGGCGTGAGGACGAACGCAAGCGGGCGACAGCGTCGGTCAGCCGCCACATGGATCTTGCTCGTCAGTCCGCCCCGGGAACGCCCCAGCTCGGCGGCTTTCAAGCGGGCCCGGTGTCGTCGGCGGATCCGTCGCCGCTCGACGCGCGCCTCATCCTCGGCCTGTCCGTCCTGCGTTCTTTGCTCCTTGTCCTCGCCCCCTTTTCGGCCTCGACGGCCATTTCCAAGGCCGCCAACTGCTCGGGGTCCAGGGCCATCCCGGCGGCGTGATGGTGGGCCCGGGCGGTCGCAGAGTCCACGCTGACCAGGCCCAGGTCGGCCTGGCCGCGGGCGGCGGCCTCGGCGATCACTGTTTGCATCAGGTCCTGGAAAACGCCCCGCGTCGCCCAGATCCGGAAGCGGTCGTACGCGCTCTGCCAGGGCCCGAACTCGGTCGGCAGGTCACGCCAGGGGCTACCGGTCCGGAACCGCCACATCACCGCGTTGAAGTGTTTCCGCAGGTCGGGGATGGGCCCAACCGCGGCAATCGGGAGATGGGGCTCGATCAGGGACCACTGCTCATCGGTGAGATCGCCTCGCGCCATGACTGACGGCTTATCAAG
>NZ_JBHXQZ010000225.1:0-1022 GCF_042717095.1 Streptomyces sp. NPDC058632
GGGACTGACTGACCACCGACAGGCCCGCGCCGATGTGGCGTGGGCCTGTCGCGTCTACTGTCGCGCCGGAGTGCTGTCGTGTGATCTGAGCTGGGCCAACGCCCCGATATCCCCGCCCCTCGGCGGACGCGACAGACGGGCGCGACAGGGTCTTTGGTGGGGCCGTGGGCCCGTGAGCCCGTGACGTCACCAGAAGGCGCCCACAAGGCTCTACGCTGCCCTCCATGCGGATCTACGCGATGACGAATCAGAAGGGTGGTGTGGGCAAGACCGCCAACACCATCAACACCGGCGCGGCCCTGGCCGAGAAGTCGGTGCAGAACCCGGAGCAGAAGCGTGTGCTCCTGGTGGACTTCGACCCCCAGGGCCACATGTCCGAGGCCCTCGGCGTGGACGAGACCCCGGACGACAAGACTCTGCGGATGGCGCTGGTGGGGGAGTGGCGCGGCGCCGACCCTCGGCAGATCATCGTGCAGCGCTCGGAGTACCTGCACGTGATCCCGACCAACGTGGACATGCACCTCCTGGAACGGTCGCTGTACACGGTGGCCGACCGCGAGCGCCGGCTGTCCCGGTTCCTGGAGAAGGTGGACGACGACTACGACGTCTGCCTGATCGACTGCGCGCCCTCCCTCGGCGTCATCACCGACTGTGCGCTCTACGCGGCCCGCAAGCGGGAGGGCAAGGGCAAGAGCGGCATCGTGGTGCCCGTGGAAGCCGAGGACTCCTCGGTCCGCGCGCTGCGGCTGCTGCTGCGTCAGATCGGCCTGCTGTCGGAAGACATGGACATCGTGCTGGACGTCCTCGGCCTCGTGCCCTCCCGGTTCGACATCCGCGACGGCAACGTCGTCACCTCCATGCTGGAGGCGTTCCGGAACCTCGGGGAGCCTGCCGTGATCGGGGAGATCCGCAAGCGGACCATCATCCGCGAAGCCTGGCGGGCGAAGCAGACCATCATCGAGCACGCTCCCCAGAGCGATGCCGCGGACTGGTACCGGGACCTGGCCAAGGCGGTGGACGCG